>DATEDB010000386.1:0-7616 GCA_035286625.1 Bacteroidota bacterium | reverse complement strand
CCCTTGTTCCCGTGGCGGCCGGCCATTTTGTCCCCGACGGCGAGCTTGCGCTTCTTGGCGACGTAGACCTTCGCCATCTGCACGATGCCCGAGGGGAGCTCGTCGCCGATCAGGATCTTCGTCTTCTCGTGTTTGTGGTTTTCCTCGATGTTCGTGATGTGCTGTGCGAAATTTTCGTAGATCCTGCCTATCAGCGTGTTCTTCTTTTTGTCGTCGACCCAGTCTTTCGCTGAATCGAGTTCCTCCACTCCCGCCATGGAAATGAACGTGTCCGTCTTGATCTGCGTGCCGGAGCGGATCGCCACGTTGCCGTCGTTGTTGCGGATGCCGGTCGATTTTTCGCCCTCGAGCAGCAGTCCGAGTTTCTGACGCAATTTCTCGTGGGCCTCCTTGAGGACCCTCTTGTATTCCTTTTCGAGGATTTCGCTCAGGCGCTTGTCCTCTTTTTTTGATTCGGCGTCCTTGCGCTTCCTGCTGAAGAGTTTCGTCCCGATGACGATGCCCTTCATGCCGGGGGGCGCCTTCAGCGACGCGTCTTTCACGTCGCCGGCCTTCTCTCCGAAAATCGCCTTGAGGAGTTTTTCTTCCGGCGTCGATTCCGTTTCGCCCTTCGGGGTGATTTTACCGATCAGGATGTCCCCCTCGATCACTTCGGCGCCGACGCGGATGACCCCGTTCTCGTCGAGATCCTTGACCGCCTCCTCGCTGACGTTGGGTATTTCGCGCGTCAGCTCTTCTTCCCCGCGTTTGGTGTCCCGCACCTGGAGATCGAACTCCTCGATGTGCAGCGAGGTGAAGATGTCTTCTGACACGAGCCTCTCGTTGATGACGATCGCGTCCTCGAAGTTGTATCCGCGCCAGGGCATGAAGGCCACCAGGACGTTCCGGCCGAGGGCCAGTTCCCCGTTCTGGGTGGCGCAGCCATCGGCAAGGATGTCCCCCTTCCTGAATTTCTGTCCGGGTTTCATGATCGCGCGCTGGTTGATCGCCGTGTCCTGGTTGGTCCTGAAAAACTTGACGAGCTGGTACGAGACCCTTTTCTTGTCCTCGAAACTCGTCAGCGCCTCGGCGCTGAGGTCGTCGAGGTCGTAGTTCACCACGATGGAGTTGGCGTCCACGAATTCCACCGTGCCGTTGCGCTCCGCCACGATCATGGTCCTGGCGTCCCGCGCGATTTTCTCCTCCATGCCGGTCCCCACGATCGGGGCTTCCGGCCTCAGCAGTGGGACGGCCTGGCGCTGCATGTTCGACCCCATGAGTGCGCGGTTGGCGTCGTCGTGTTCTAAAAACGGAATCAGAGCCGCGGCCGCCGAGACGATCTGATTCGGCGCCACGTCCATGTACTGGATCTCTTCCGGCCTGGCCAGGGTGTACTCCGACTGAAGTCTCGCCTTGATCTTGTCGTCGGTGAATCTTCCCTTCTCGTCGATCACCGCGTTCGCCTGGGCGATGGTGTACACGTCCTCCTTCTCGGCCGTCAGGTATTCGATGTCGTCCGACACCTTCCCCCCCTTTGAGATGCGGTACGGTGTCTCGATGAAGCCGAATTCGTTGACGCGGGCGTGGATGCACAGCGAGGATATCAGGCCGATGTTCGGCCCTTCCGGAGTTTCGATCGGGCAGAGCCTGCCGTAATGCGTGTAGTGGACGTCCCGGACTTCGAAACCGGCCCGCTCGCGCGTGAGTCCCCCCGGACCGAGCGCGGAGACCCTGCGTTTGTGGGTGATCTCGGCCAGCGGGTTCGTCTGGTCCATGAACTGGGACAGCTGGTTCGTCCCGAAAAACGCATTGATGACGCTTGTGATCGTGCGGGCGTTGACCAGGTCCTGGGGCGTGACTTTTTCCTGGTCCCTCAATCCGAGCCGCTCCCGGATTGTACGGGCCATTCTCGCGAGGCCGATGTTGAACTGCTGCCCGATCTGTTCGCCGACGGTGCGTACGCGCCGGTTGCCGAGGTGATCGATGTCGTCGACCGTCTTCCGCCCTTCCTGCAGGTCCAGCAGGTAGTTGATGATGGCGATGATGTCTTCCTTGGTCAGCGTGGTGACCGTGGGGGAAACCTGCAGTCCGAGCTTGGCATTCATGCGGTAACGCCCCACGTCGCCGAGGTCGTACCTCTTCTCATTGAAGAAGAGGCGCTCGAGGAGATTCTTGGCCGTCTCGAGGTCGGGGGCTTCGCCGGAGCGCAGCTGCTGGTAGATGGCGTTAAGGGCCTCCTCGTCCGACCGCGAGGTGTCCTTCTGGATCGTGTTCGCGATCACCGAGCTCTCCGGGGAACCCTCCGATTTCAGGAATCGGATCTTCTTCACGTCGGATTTTTTCACCTTCTTGAGGAGGTCTTCGGTGAATTCCTGGTCCTTGCTGATGAAGATCTCGCCGGTTTTCTTGTCGAACACGTCGCTGCACACCTTGCGACCGAGGTATTCCTTCAGGTTGGTCTTCGAGACGTCGACCTCCTCGACCAGATTGAACAGTTTGAGGATCTCATCGTCGGTTGAGTACCCGAGAGCCCTGAGGAGCGTCGTGACCGGGAATTTCTTCTTGCGGTCGATGTACACGTACATGACGTTGCTGATGTCGGTCGTGAACTCCACCCAGGATCCCCTGAACGGGATGACCCTCGCGGAGTAGATAGACATGCCGTTCGGATGGATCGATTCGTCGAAAAATACACCCGGCGAGCGGTGGAGCTGGCTCACCACCACGCGTTCCGCCCCGTTGATGATGAAGGTGCCCCGGTGCGTCATCATCGGCAGGTTGCCGAGGTAGACTTCCTGTTCGACGGTGTCGACGAAGCTTTTCCCGTCATCGCTTTTGGTCGACAGGCGGAGCTTTGCCTTCAGCGGAACCGCGTAGCTCAGCCCGCGCTCCTGGCATTCGATGACGGTGTACTTGGGATTCTCGACATAGTACTCCACGAATTCGAGGAGGTAGTTTTCCCGCGCGTCGGTCAGGGGAAAATTCATCTTGAAAATCTGCTGCAGGCCCCTGTTCTGCCTCTTCTCCGGGGGAACGGAGGCCTGGAGAAAGCTGTCCCAGGAATCGGTCTGGAAGTTGAGCAGGTCGGGATACTGGATAAGCGATTTGATCCTTCCGAACGAGATCCTGCCGTTCGTATTTTTCTCTGCGACTTTCAACGAGGTATCCTCTGCAAATGGGTTCGATTGATATCAGTCCGCGGGCCTCACAGCGCGGACGTCTCCGTATCCCGGAGAAAACAGTAAACCGATAGCCGATCCTTGCCGACCGGCTACCGGTTACCTACACACGATGACCCTGAAAATGGCTGGATCCGCGTACTTGGAGCCGATGGGAGGCGTCCCGCGCGGGTCCGGCCAGGGGGGAGTTCACTTTACCTCGACCTGCGCCCCCGCCTCTTCGAGTTCCTTCTTCAGTTTTTCCGCGTCATCCTTGCTCACGGCCTCCTTCACACTCTTCGGGGCACCGTCTACGAGGTCCTTGGCCTCCTTCAGGCCGAGTCCCGTCGCCGCGCGGACGACCTTGATCACGTTGATTTTCTGTGCGCCCGCGCTCTTCAGCACGACCGCGAATTCCGTCTGCACCTCGGCGGCCGGCGCACCCGCGCCCGCGCCACCCGGCATCATCCCGCCGGCCATCACCATCGGCGTGGCGGCGGTCACGTCGAATTTCTCTTCGAGGGCCTTTTTCAGTTCGGAGGCTTCGAGGAGCGTGAGCTTTTCGATTTTTTCTACGATTTCCTGGACAGCTGACATTGTTGGATCTCCTTAGTGTTTTCAATTGTTGGATTGCCGCGCCCTGCGGGGGACCTCAGGCCGCCTTCTTTTTTTCAATCGCATCGACGACTCCGACAAGGTCGCGCATCACGGCGTTGATCGCCCCGACAATACCCGAGGCCGGCGCCGCGACGGCGCGGACGATTCCGGCCATGAGCTCTTTTTTGTTGGGCAGCTTCGCGATCCGGTCGATTTCCGCGCCCTCGTAGACGCGGTTTTCGACGATACAGACCTTCACGTTCAGCTTGCTGCTCTTGTCCCTGAACTTCTTGATGATCCTCGCGGGGGCGACCGGATCGTCGTACCCGAAAGCGATGGCCGTCGGTTGCCGCAGATGGTCCATCACCCTTTCAAGTCCGCTCAGTTCCGCAAGGGCCTTCCGCGCCAGGGTGTTTTTGACCACCCGGTAGTCCACGCCCGATTTCCGGAATTCACGGCGGAGCTCGCTGATTTCCTCTACGGTGATCCCCGTGAAATCGGCGAAGTACAGTCCGCTGGCCTTTCCGGCCTTCTCCTTCACCTCGGCGACGATTTGTTCCTTTTCAGAACGTTTCATGTTGTCCTCTGTGTTACGTCTTCCGGCACGCTGAGAAGCTCCGCGCGATGCGGACAGCCTGCCATCTGCTGTTGCGGGTGCGTAATGTCTGTGGTCAGTGAGCCGCCAGCGTCGCCCGGTCCACCGGTATGCCCGGGCCCATGGTCGTCGAGAGGGTGACGCTCCTGAGGTACTGCCCCTTCGCCGACGACGGCTTCGCCTTGACGATCACGTCGAGGAACTTGTTGATGTTCTCGACCAGTTTCTGGTTTTCAAACTCCGCCTTGCCGACCGAGGCATGGACGATGCCCGTTTTGTCGACGCGGAACTCGATTTTACCGGCCTTGACCTCGCCGACGGCCTTGACCACGTCGGGGGTGACCGTGCCGCTTTTGGGGTTCGGCATCAGCCCGCGGGGACCGAGGACTTTGCCGAGCTTGCCGACTTCCCCCATGACGTCCGGGGAGGCGATGATGACATCGATGTCGGCCCAACCCCCATGGATTTTTTCGACGTATTCCTGCAGACCCGCGTGGTCGGCACCAGCGGCGAGGGCTTCCTTGTCCTTGGGCGGCCTGGTCAGCACCAGGACCCTCACGGCCCTGCCGATCCCGTGGGGAAGGGCCACCGTGCCCCTGATCGCCTGGTCGGCTTTCTTGGGATCCACGCCGAGTCGCACGGCGATATCCACGGATTCCTTGAATTTCGCCGTCGCGGTCTCCTTCACCAGCGCGACCGCTTCCTCGATGGAGTATTTTTTGTTGGGGGCGACCCTGGGTTCAACGGCCTTGAATCGCTTACTTCGGTGTATCATCGTATCCTCTATAGTATGGTTGTGGTGCGATCGTCTCGCGGCGGCGCCGGGACTCCCACGGGTTGACTCAATCTTCGACGGTGATGCCCATGCTCCGGGCCGTGCCGGCCACCATGTTCATGGCGGCGTCGACGTCGTTTGCGTTGAGGTCGGGCATCTTGAGTTCGGCGATTTCCCGGACCTGCGCGCTGGTGACTTTCCCGACCTTGGTCCTGTTCGGTTCGCCGGACCCCTTTTCCACCTTGGCGGCCCTGGCCAGCAGGACCGACGCCGGCGGAGTCTTCGTGATATACGTGAAAGACTTGTCGTGAAAGACCGTGATCACGACCGGGATGATGAGCCCGGCCTTATCATGGGTCTTCGCGTTGAACTGCTTGCAGAACTCCATGATGTTGACGCCCTTCTGACCGAGGGCGGGACCGATGGGAGGCGCGGGGTTCGCCTGCCCTGCCGGGATCTGCAGCTTGATGTAACCGGTAATCTTCTTCATAGTCGTCCGGGAAAATTCTTCATGTTATTTTTCACTCTCGACCTGGCTGAAATCCAGCTCGACGGGGGTGCGGCGCCCGAAGATGCTCACCATCACCTTGATCTTCATCTTTTCTTCGTTGATCCCCTGTACGAAACCGGTGAAATTGTTAAACGGACCGTCGATCACCTTGACCGCCTCCCCGATGTGGAAGGGGATTTCCATGAGTTCGACGTCCTTACGCTCTTCCATGCGGCCCAGGAGCCTGTGGACCTCGTCGAGCTGCAGGGCACCGGGCTCGCCGCGGGGACCGACGAAGCTGATGACCCCGGGGGCATTCAGGATCAGGTGCTTCGTTTCCTTGTCCAGCACGGCTTCCACGAGAATGTACCCCGGGAAGAAGGTTTTCGTCTTGCTCTTCTTCTTCCCTTCCTTCATTTCGATGATCTTTTCCGACGGGACGAGGACGGACGAAATCCGTTCCTCGAGGTGCGCGAGTTTCACCTCGTTCTCGAGATGGGCCTTCACCTTGTTCTCCTGGCCGGAGTAGGTCCGGATCGCGTACCACCGTTTTCCGTTCGGTTCGCTCGTGACGGCCATGGTGCGCTTACTGGACCGCCTTCATGAGATTGCTGACCACCATGTCCACGCCGTAGACAAACAGGGCGATCACCCCGCAGACCACCATGACAATCAGGGTGGACTCCTGTAATTCTTCCCTTCGGGGCCACGTCACTTTTTTCATTTCCTTCATGACGTCGGCGAAAAATGCTATGATTTTTTCCTTCATTCCTGTTTTCCCGGTCGAAATTCGTCAGTCGAGCACGTCAGGAGGGACTTGAACCCCCAACCTGCGGTTTTGGAGACCGCTGCTCTAGCCAATTGAGCTACTGACGTGGGTGTGTTACCTGGTTTCCTTGTGCTGGGTGTGCTTGTTGCACCAGTTGCAGAATTTCCTGTACTCCACCCGACCGGACTGTTTTTTTTTGTTCTTGGTCGTCGTGTAGTTACGGCGCTTGCATTCGGTGCACTCGAGGGTGATGATGTCTCTCATAAATGGATTCCGTTGTCAGTGTTCGTTTCGTGTGCCCGTTCGGGGCTGTGCCCCGCATCTTCGGCCTCTCTGGAGCTTGCGATCGGGATTGAACCGATGACCTCATCCTTACCAAGGATGTGCTCTACCAACTGAGCTACGCAAGCAGCGCCGCGAGCGGGAGACGGGACTCGAACCCGCGACCAACAGCTTGGAAGGCTGTGACTCTACCAACTGAGTTACTCCCGCGAGACTTCGTATTCACCTGCCCGGACCCGCTGCCGCGTTCAGTACAGTGGGCAGGGAAGGATTCGAACCTCCGAAGGCCGAAGCCGACAGATTTACAGTCTGTTGCGTTTGACCGCTTCGCTACCTGCCCGCATCTCCCTCACCAATCCGGGGTCCGAACCGGAGCCGAATTAAGAGCCAAATGAAATAAGCTTGACCTTCTCAGGCAAGCTTATGAGATTACTGCATGATCAGGCCGGTTGTTCGATTGCTCCGAGCCGATGAGAGGACTCGAACCTCCAACCAGCTGATTACAAATCAGCTGCTCTACCAATTGAGCTACATCGGCATACGATTGTGTACCCGCCCGGCCAATCCGGTCTGCCGCGTCCCGCTCTCCTCATTCTGTCAGAATGCGCACAGCTCACCCCCGTCACGATTCGTTGGGATTCGGTGAGCGTCCGCGTTTCAGTTTCAGAAGGTGGGATTTTTTTCCAATCAAGCCTATTAATATAACATTTTTTGAAAGAATGTCAAAGATTTCCAAACAATTTTAGCACAACCGGACACACCGCGGGAAACTGCCGAATACAGCCTGTTTTCGGTTATATCGTTTCCGGATCTACTCCACCGCGGGCCGACCCGGGCCGGTCACTCACCGATCCCGGCCAGGAAGGCCCTTCCCTGCTGAAAATCCGGTCGCAGTGCGATCGACCGCCGGGCGATCCTTCTTGCGTCGTCAGACCTCCCTTCACGATACAGGTAAAGCGCGTTGTTCAACT
>DATEDB010000385.1:0-9857 GCA_035286625.1 Bacteroidota bacterium | reverse complement strand
GTAGACCCCATCGCCGGCCGCACGCCGGGCGATCTCCACCCCCGCGATGTTGATCTCCCGGGTCCTGTCCTCGAGGTGAAACTGCGAGAGCCTCAGGCGGTTGGCCGAGAAGGTGTTCGTCTCGATGATCTCGGAACCCGCCTCGATGTATTCCCGGTGGATGCCCTCGACGACGTCGGGGTGTTTGAGGTTCTCGAGCTCGTGCGGGAGGGAGGTGTACCCCTGGATGTCGAGCACGGTGCCCATCGCGCCGTCGCAGAGGATCGGGCCCTGGCGGAGTCTCTCACGAAACGGTTTTTTCACAGCAGCCTGCCTGCGTACGGATTCATGTCGACGGGTCCGGGCGATGTCATGGCCGGAGAAACCCGGACACTTCCGCCCGCAACTGTTCATACGACTTCCCGCCGACGAACCATCTCATCGGGGGCCTCCCCCGCCCGGTGATGAACGTCGCCGGGAGCGCCCCGGACCAGTCGGGGTGGAGCGACCTGATGAGGGCGTCATCGTCCCCACCCGCGTAGATATATGTCTGGAACTTCACGCCCGCCTTCGCCAGCGCCGGGGCGACCAGCGAGTCGAGGTCCTCGGTGTAATCGGTTGAGACCATGATGATGTCCAGGTCGGTATCCGGATAGTCGGCCCGCAGCCTGACCAGCGCGGGCATCTCGTCGATGCACGGAGCGCACCAGCTGGCCCACATGTTGAGAAGGACCACCCCCGATCGTGACGAGGCTCTCAGCGAGTCGATCCCGGCGATGGTCACCGGAAGGATCCTGCCCGCGGAGCCGGCCGCGGATCCCCCGCCGCCGCCTTCCCGGCAGGAAGAGACGAGCAGGGCGAGCGCGCAGACAACGGCCCGGGCCTGGAAGGAACTCACCGGGTCCCGGACTCTTCCACCCTTTTGATCGTACATCCGAAGGCCTTCTGCTGGTCGGTGGAAACTTTCTTTCCGCCGAGCAGGGCGCTCAGGGCATCGTCGAGGTCTTTTTTGGTGACCTTGTCCGCCTTGCGGCTGTCATCGATGCGGCCGTGATAGAGTATCGATTTCGCGGCGTCCACGACGAAGATTTCCGGGGTGACGAGCGCGCCGTATTTATCGGCGATGGCGTTCCCGGGATCCTTGACGACGGGAAAGCTGAACCCGTGTTCCTTCGCGTGCTTCGCCACCTCCTGGGCAGGTTCGGTCTTGTTCGAGTTGATCGCCACGAACGCGATGCCTTTTTTCGAGTAGCCCGAGGCGAGGTCGGCCATCCGTTCGTTGTAGGCGTTCGACACCGGACACTGTGTCGCGATGAACATGATCACCGCGCACCGGTTGGATTTCAGGACGCTGTCGAGCACCACCTCCGTTCCGTCGTAATTTTTCAGCGTGAACCCGGGTGCGGTGTCGCCGGCGCTCAATGTTTTAAGATCTCCTGCGAAAACCGCGGCTGTCCCCAGCGCGACCAGGAGTAGGGCAAGAAACGTTTTCATGGCCGATCCTTTATAAGTGATGATGAAATGGTTTCGTGGCGAATCCAGCACTCCGCGATCTGGACTGCATTGGTCGCGGCGCCCTTGCGGAGATTGTCCGAGACGACCCAGAGGTTGAGCCCGTTGGGGACGGTCGTGTCCCGCCTGAGACGCCCCACAAACACGTCGTCGCGGTCATCCGACGACACCGGCATCGGGTAGATACTCCTCCCGGGGTCGTCCTGCAGCGTGATCCCGGGAGCATCCCGGAGGAGTGTCCGGACGTCATCGAGTTCGAACGGCATGGCGAACTCCACGTTGACCGACTCGCTGTGCCCGCCGGTCGCGGGAATCCTGACGCATGTGGCCGTCAGGTTGAGGTCCGGTTCCCCCATGATCTTGCGTGTTTCATTCAGCATCTTCAGTTCCTCGCGTGTGCTCCCCCCCTCCTCGAACACGTCCACCTGGGGGAGGGCGTTGAACGCGATCCGGTGGGGGAATTTCATGGCGACACCGCCCTCGTTGCGGAGTTCCCCTTCCAGCTGGTCGACAGCCTTCTGTCCGGCGCCGGTCACCGATTGGTAGGTGGAGACCACGACGCGTCGGATTTTCCACCGATCGTGGAGCGGTTTGAGGACGACCACGAGCTGAATCGTCGAGCAGTTCGGGTTGGCGATGATGCCCCTCCCACCGGGGATGACGGCCGGATTGACTTCCGGGACGGCGAGCGGGACCCCCGGATCCATCCGGAACGCGCTACTGTTGTCGATGACGAGCGCTCCCGCTCCAACGGCGGCCGGGGCGAATTCCCGGCTCACCGCCGCGCCGGCCGAGAAGAGCGCGATGTCGATCCCCCCGAAACTGCCGGCGGTCAGTTCTTCCACGATGAGGTCCCGGCCCGCGAACGGCAAGGTGGAGCCCGCCGATTTCTTCGAAGCGAGCGCCCTGACCTCCAGGACCGGGAACGACCGCTCGGCGAGGACATGGAGCATTTTCCTGCCGACCAGACCGGTGGCGCCCACCACGGCGACGTTCCACCCCCTTTCACCACCCGCGCAGCGATTCGTCCTCATTTTGATTCATATATAACACTTTCGGCCATTAATTGCCATCGATCCGGCAGGGACACCGCATGGCTCACCCTGCCAGATTGATCAGGTACTTGAAGGGGGATATCATCGCGTAAATGGTGGCATTGAACACACTGACGAAGGGGGCGAACTGCATCATCGCGAGGAGGAGGATGATGCCGAAAAATCCAATTTTCCGGTAGACGGCGGCGAACCTTTCCGGCAGGAGCGATGCGGCGACGTGCGACCCGTCCAGCGGCGGGACGGGCAGGAGGTTGAACAGGGCGAGCATCATGTTGATCCCGATTCCGGCGGAGAACATGCGCAGGAAAAACAAGACGATCTCGTCGGCGGCACCCCCGCCGCCCGGCAGCACCGAAGAGAGTCCGCGCACCGCAATGAACATCAGCGTGCAGAACAGGGCCATGACGATGTTCGAGAGGGGGCCGACGACCGCCACGAGGAGATCGTCGCGTCGTCTGTTGGTGAAGTTCGCCGGGTTGACCGGGACCGGTTTCGCCCAGGCGATGAAGATGCCACTTCCGGACGCGATCGCGATCAGGGGGACGACCACCGAGCCGATCGGGTCGATGTGCGGGATGGGATTCAGCGTCAGCCGGCCCGCGTCATGCGCGGTGGCATCCCCGAGCCTCAGGGCCATCCAGCCGTGCGAGAGTTCATGGATCACCACGGAGAACAGGAGTATCGGAATGATGTACAGGTAGTCCATCATCACACCACGCGCGAAAGCCCCGGGCGTGATGGCATGCGGAGGGTGAAGCCTTCCGCCTGGTACAACCCGGTCGCCGGATCGAGCTCGTATGTCCCGCGGTGCTCCCTGCGGGCGATTTTTCCCAGCATCGCCAGGAACGCGTCAACATCCTCGCGGTTGTTGTAACAGCCGAGGCTCGCCCTCACCATGCCGGGGAGCGACGCGCTGTCGCAGCTCATCGCCCTGGCGGCTTTTTCCTCCCCGGAGGTGACCCTGAGCAGGTCCCGCATGTAGATCTGCGCGCAGAAGTTCCCGTTGCGGACCCCGATCCCTCCCTCCGTGCTCAGGATCGTCGCCACAAGCGCGTGGTCGAGGCCGGAGAGCGTGAACGGCAGGACGCCCACCTTCGAGTCGGGCTCGTCGACCGGCCCGTAGAGCGTGATCCCCGGTATCTTCCGGGCGCCCCCGGTACAATACGCGATCATCTCGCGTTCGTGGGAGGCGACCCGCTCCATCCCCACCGAAGCAAGCACACGGAGCGCTTCGGCGAGGGCGACCGCGCCGGTCACGTTCGGACTGCCGGCTTCCTCGCTGTGCGGCGGCTCGGCCCATTCCACTTCGTCGAGACTGACATACGATACCGCGCCGCCCCCCACCAGCGCAGGGGCGCCCCCGGCGAAAAAGGCGCGCGGACCGACCAGGGCACCGATGCCGAACGGGGCGTAGATTTTGTGGCCTGAAAACACCACGAAATCAAGGTGCCCGGGGTGCCGGTGGTCGAGCATCCTGACGGGACGGTGGGCGACAAGCTGGGCGGCGTCGACGAAAATTTTTGTACCCGCCTCGTGGCAGAGGGCGGCGATCTCGTGGACCGGGTTGATGAACCCGGTGACGTTCGACGCGCCCGAGACCGCCACGAGTTTAACGCGTCCCGCGTACCGGGAGAGGGCGTCCCTCAGACTGTCGAGATCGACTCCCCCGCGCGGATCGGTGCCGACGTGGACGGCGTTCCCGTGTTTCCTCCAGGGAAGGTCGTTGGAGTGATGTTCCATCAGCGTGGTGATCACGACCTCGTCCGGACCCGGGCGGAGCCTGGCCGCCAGCATGTTGATCAGACCGGTCGTGTTCGCGCCGTAAACGACCACGTCGCGGCCAGGGTCGGCCCCGACGAAGCCGGCGACCACCTCCCTCGTCTCGGTGAAGACGGCCGTGGCCACGAGGGCCTTGTAACCGGTCCCGCGGTGAACCCCCGAATACCAGGGGAGAAAATCAGCGACCGAGTCGAGGACCGATCTGAAGGCCGGGGTGGACGCGGCGTTGTCCAGGAACACGTATCGCTGTTCGCCCCCGCCGAGGACGGGGATCCGGGCATCGAGGCCGACGACCTCCCCGCGGAGGCTTTCAATAGTGCGCTGTGTCATTCTGCAAGAACGAATCTGTGATGGTGTGATGTACCTAGGCCCTCGGGTGATATGTCCGGTGGACCTCCCGAAGATATTCCCGGTCGATATGGGTATATATCTGCGTTGTGGAAATACTGACGTGCCCCAGCATCTCCTGGACGGACCTCAGGTCCGCTCCCCCCTCCAGGAGGTGCGTCGCGAACGAATGCCGGAAGGTATGCGGATGCACCGCCTTGCCGATGCCCGATTTTTCGGTGTAGGACCTGACGATCGACCAGACTCCCATCCTGGACAGCTGCCTCCCCCTGGCATTCAAAAAGAGCGCGCCGGTCCGCGCGCCGTGCGCGATCAACCGGGGCCGGACCTCCCCGGAATACCGGGCGATCCACTCCAGGGCAGACCTGCCGATCGGGACTATTCTTTCTTTGGACCCTTTTCCCATGACGCGGACGAACTGTTCGTCCGCGAAGACGTTCTGTTTTTTCAGGGAAGTCAGCTCCGTCACCCTGATGCCGGTGGCGTACAGCGTTTCGAGAACCGCCCTGTCGCGCAGTCCCAGCGGTTCGGAGACGTCCGGCTGGGTGATGATCGCCTCGATCTCCCCGGGGTTGAGCACGTCGGGAAGCGTTTTGCCCAGCCTGGGGGCGTCGAGGTTGCGCGTGGGATCGGTCTCCGTTTCCTTCTCGGCGACGAGGAAACGGTAAAACATTTTGAGGGCTGTCAGGTTGCGGGACACAGACCTGGGCGACAGCCCGAGCTCACCCAGGAGCCGGACGAATCTGGAGACCGTCTCCTCGTCCGCGCCTGCGGGGGAACCGATCCCGGCGTCCCCGAGATACGACAGGAACCGTTCCAGGTCCCTGCGGTACGAATCGACCGTGTTGGGAGAGGCATTTTTTTCCAGCTCCAGGAAATGGAGATACGATCGAAGACCGGGGTTCATCGGTGCGCACCCTCATCGGCATCGTCGACGGCTCCCCGGGAAGCTTCCTCTTCTTCCCCCAGGGGGGCGCCCGTCACGGCGTCTTCCTGGTACGGAGTGGGTATCGGTCGACCGGATCCCCCCGGAGCCGGGTCTGCGGGGGCTGGTTCCCGGGTTTGCCCCGCCCCCTCCCGGGCATCCGCCCCTTCCTCCACGGGGTACTTGATCCGCTGGTGATGAATTCCCACGAGGATCTTCAGGAACGCCTCTTTGATCTTGGTGAGGTCCTTCAGCGTGAGCTCGCACTGGTCGAGCTGTCCTTCGAGGAACCGCGTCCGGATCATCTCCCCGATGTGCTCTTCCATCCTCCCCGGCGAGAGGTGGTCCACAGCGCGCATGGAGGCCTCGACTGAGTCGGCGAGCATGACGATACCCGCTTCCTTCGACTGGGGCTTCGGGCCCGGGTACCGGAAATCCTCTTCCCGGACAGCGTCCGCCTCCCGTTTTTTCGCGGCCTGTTTCACGGCCTTGTCGTAGAAGAACGAGATCCGGTTCGTCCCGTGGTGCTGGTAGATGAAATCCACGATTTTCTCCGGCAACCGGTGCTCCCGTCCGAGGTCGGCCCCCTCCTTCACGTGCGAGGCGAGGATGAGCGCGCTCATCCTCGGCCGCAGCCTCACGTGCTTGTTCTGGACTCCCTTCTGATTCTCCACGAAGTACTCGGGTTTGTTCATTTTCCCGATGTCATGGTAATATGCGCCGACTCGCGCCAGGATCGGGTTGGCCCCGATCGATTCGGCCGCGGCTTCCGAGAGGTTTCCCAGCAGCATGCTGTGATGGAAGGTCCCCGGCGCCCGTTCGGAGAGTTTCCTCAACAGGGGATGGTTGAAATCGGACAGCTCCAGGAGGGTCAGGTCGGTGGTGACCCGGAAGGCCTTCTCGAAAAATATCAGCAGGCCATAGGTGATGACCGGCGAGAAGACCGAGTTTGCGAAGGCGAAAGAGAGTTGCGTCGCGATCGCATCGAAGGGTTCGAACTGTTCGAGGCCCAGCGCGACGATCGACAGGAAGTACCCGAAGAAAATAAACACCAGGGAACGGAAGATCTGAGTCCTGTTCCGGATGTCCCTGACCGTGTACGCCCCGAGACCCCCCGCGATGAGGGAGACCAGCGCGATGGAGTAGTCGTTCCCGCGGATCCCCGCCACGATGAACGCGATGATGACCGTCCCGTAGAACCCGATCCGGGAATCGAAGATGATCGTCAGGAGCATCGACGCGGCCGGCACGAAAATCAGGTACTGGACGGGCTGGCGGATCTCCACCCTGACGGTGAGGTAGGCGAAACCGGCCTCCATCAGGATGATGAGCCCGATCAGCACCAGCTTCGTGTTGTCCCGGTAGATCGGCCTCCTGAACAGGACGATGTAGATTCCGAACAACGAGAGGATCACCGCGACGTGCATCGCCGTCCCGGCCCAGTATCGCCACTCGTTGGAGTCGAGCGCCCGTTCAGCGCGGGCTTTCATAAACGAATCGAGTTTCAGCTTCGTCTCGGGAGTGATTTTTTCGTGCTTGCTCACGATCCGCTCGTTTTCCTGCACGAACCCGACTGTCCTCGGGACGTTGTCGCGGGCGGCCTGCAGCAGCCCGTCGGTCCCCCCCTGGTCGAACAGGAGGCTGGGTAGAAGTACCGCCTGGGCGCTCTTCAGGATCACGTCGGACCCCGCCTGGCCGGCGACCGGCGCCAGCTGCGACCCGATCAGGCTGCGGGCCTCGGCGAGTGAATACACTCTCCCGACCGAAACGATCTCCTCCCGGTTCCCGGTGCGGATGGCGATGGAAGGATGCCGTTGTTTCACCTGAGCGCTGTCCAGCACACCCGCCGAATACACCTCGCGCAGGATCGCGGTAATCGCCGGTCCGGAGGATTCCAGGAACACTTTCAATCCGCCCTTCCCGCCCGTGTGGATGCGGTAGAGATACTCCCACCCCTGCGGAGAAAGCTGGAAGGGAACTCCGGGAACCTGCCCCGGCCACGCGCGGCCGTCGGCGGCGCCCGCACCTCCCCCCGGCGCGTCATAGGCGGCCACGACCGCGGTGATCCCCTCCCAGACGCGGTGAAGACTGTCCAGTGATTCAGCGAAGGCGTTTTCCCGCTGCCGGAACACCGGAGGGACCATGCCTTCCGCCCCGGCGAGTTCGCTCTGGTACACCTGCGGGTCTTTCACGATCGGGAATGGAAACGTTGCGATGAGGTCTTTGTCGACCCACACCGTGCCCACCGCCCTGGTAGCCTCCCCCCTCTCTCCGTGCGGAAAAAGGAGTGTCAACAGGAGGGTGAGGATAAGAAAAATGAGGATTTTCGGGAGGGGAAACCTGCGGTGCCGGAGGTCTTTCTGGAGTCTGCCGAGGCCGGTTGTCAGCGGATTTTTTTCAAAGGATTCCGTCATATCCTGTGAAATATGTGAAGAAGCGGGCTGAATAGCAAAGGGTAGGGCCCGCGGCAGCCCGGGGAGTGAAGATATCCTGCGTTTTCCGTACATTGGTCCGGTCATACCCCCTGAATTGACCTCGATATCAACCACGCGGCGGCGAGATGGAGTATACGAACCTCGGAACATCGGGACTGAAAGTCTCGCGACTCTGCCTCGGGACCATGGCCTTCGGGAGTACGGACTGGCGGGAGTGGGTCCTCCCGGAGGAAAGCGGACGAAAAATCATACGCCACGCGCTGGAAGCGGGTGTCAATTTCCTGGATACGGCGGACATGTATTCGTCGGGCATGAGCGAGGAGATCGTCGGCCGCGCGATACGGGACTTCTCCTCGCGCGATAAGGTGGTCCTCGCCACCAAAGTGTTTTTTCGGACCGGCAACGGACCGAACGACCGGGGACTCTCCCGCAAACATATTTTCGATGCCGTCGGGGCATCCCTGCGCCGGCTCGGGACCGACTACATCGACCTCTACCAGGTCCACCGGTGGGATTACCATACCCCCATCGCTGAAACCATGCGGGCGCTGGACGATCTCGTCCGTTCCGGGAAGGTAAGATATCTCGGAGCCTCCAGCATGTTCGCCCACCAGTTCATGAAGGCGCAGCACGCGGCCGAACTCGCGGGTTTCACGAAATTCATTTCGATGCAGAATCATTACAATCTCGTTTATCGCGAAGAAGAGCGGGAGATGATCCCCCTTTGCGTCGAAAACGGCATCGGGTTGATCCCCTGGAGCCCGCTGGCGAGAGGCTTCCTGGCGGGCAACCGCACGCCGAACAGGTCCGGGGAGACCGCCCGCGCCAGGACGGACACTTTCGCCCACGAGATGTACTTCACCGATGCCGATTTCCGGGTGGTGGAAAGGGTGAGCGAAACCGCGAAAGCGAAAAACGTCTCCCCCGCGCAGATCGCACTGGCGTGGATCATGAATAAACCGGGCGTCACCGCCCCGATCGTCGGGGCCACGAGGGTTTCACATATCGACGACGCGGTGAAAGCCGTGAAGATCACCCTCGATGATATCGAAATGAAGCACCTCGAGGAACCGTACCTGCCCCATCCGGTGCTCGGTCATCAGTAAGATCTTTTCCCCATCATCATCCCGCGCATGACGACCGAACCGACCAGTTTTTCCGCAGACCGGACGGCTACCCCGCCGTCCGGCGAACGGGACAGGAACCGAATCCCCGAAAAGTATACCTGGAACCTGCGCGACCTTTATTCCGACGACGCGGCATGGCGGCGCGAAAAGGAAGGACTCCGCTCGCGGATCCCCGACATCGCCACCTTCCGCGGCACGCTGGCGGATTCCGGGGCACGGCTCCTGGAATGCCTCCGTTTCGCCGACGAGCTCAGCAAGGAGTTCATGCGCCTGAGCGCCTACGCGGGAATGCATTTCGACGAGAACACCCGTGATTCCGGATACCTGGCCATGCAGGCCGAGATGAGCCAGGTGGGATCGACGTTTTCATCGGCCGCGTCGTTCATCGAACCGGAAATCCTCGCCGCCGGCGCCGACACCATCGCGCGCTTACTCGCCGCCGAGGAAGGGCTCTCCGTGTACAGGCATTACCTGGACGACCTGCGCAGGCGTGAGGCCCACACGGGGACCTCCGGGGAGGAAAGGATCATCGCCGAAGCGGGCCTGCTCGCAGAAGGGCCCGGCGACATCTACAGCATTTTCACCAACGCGGATTTTCCCTATCCCCGGGTCGCGCTCGATTCCGGCCGGGAGGTCACGTTGAATCCGTCGGTGTTCGCCGTCCATCGGGCCTCCCCGTCGCGGGAGGAGCGCCGCC
>DATEDB010000384.1:0-2432 GCA_035286625.1 Bacteroidota bacterium | reverse complement strand
GCCGCAACCCGGCCGCACACCTTCCGCGCATGCCCGGAATGACCCTCGGGATGCTTTGATATTCCCACATTTTATCTTATATTCCTGCCGAGTACTGCATCGCCGGGCGCGCTCTTAAAACCCCAGTTAATAACGTTTTATATCCTTCTCCGCAGATCCTCATGCTCACTGATTTCGGCCGCGTTTTCATCTTCTTCCTGATCGCCGGCTTGTTCGTTGCCGTAGGGCTGGTCGCCGCGTGGGCGTTGAGGCCGAAGCGCGGATACCCGGGAAAACTTTCTTCGTATGAATGCGGCGAGGAACCGGTCGGCACGTCGTGGGTCCGGTTCAACATCAGGTTTTACGTCGTCGCGCTGATTTTCCTCATTTTCGAGGTGGAGACCGTCTTCCTGTTTCCGTGGGCCCTCGTCTATAAGGACCTCGGAATGTTCGCTTTCGTCGAAATGCTGATTTTCCTCTTCATTCTGTTCGTGGGCTACGCCTATGTCTGGGCGAAGGGGGACCTGGACTGGGACCGTCCCTCCCCGACGATCCCCGTGGCGCGGGACTACGCCGCCGCCAAAGCGCAGAACCGGTAACCGACGATGGGCCTCCTCGACCGTCAGTTTAATAATAGCAACGTCATCATCACATCGATGGAAAACCTCCTGAACTGGGCGCGGTTGTCCTCGCTGTGGCAGATGCAGTTCGGCCTGGCCTGCTGCGCCATCGAGATGATGGCCGCCGCCGCCTCGCACTACGATTTCGACCGGTTCGGCGTGATTCCCCGGGCCACTCCCCGGCAGTCCGACGTTATGATCGTCGCCGGCACCGTCACCCTCAAGATGGCGAGCCGCATCAAGCGTCTGTACGACCAGATGTCGGAACCCCGCTACGTCGTGTCGATGGGGAGCTGTTCCAACTGCGGCGGCCCGTACTGGGAACACGGCTACCATGTCCTCAAGGGCGTGGACCGGGTGATCCCCGTGGACGTCTACGTCCCCGGGTGCCCCCCGAGGCCCGAGGCGCTCATGGAGGGGATCATCAAGCTGCAGGAAAAAATCCGCCGCGAAACCCTCGTGAGGAAATCCGCCTGACATGACATTCCCGGAAATCGCCAGGAAGCTGCAGGACGCCTTCGGCGACGCCGTCGTCGAAGTGAAATCCGAGGGGGTCCCCGACCCCCACGTGAAAATCGCCCCCGGGCGGATTCACGACATCGCCGCCGCGCTTCACGGCGATCCCGATCTTCGCTTCGATTACCTGATGTGTCTGAGCGGCGTGGATCACGGCAGGGAAACCCTCGGCGTGGTCTACCACCTCGCCTCGATGACCCACCGGCACAAGCTGACGCTGAAGACCGACCTCCCGGCGGCCGATCCAAAGATCCCGACCGTTTCGGACCTCTGGCCGACGGCGAACTGGCACGAGAGGGAGGCCTGGGACATGTTCGGCATCAAATTCGAAAACCACCCCGACCTGCGGCGCATCCTTCTGCCCGAAGATTATCCCGGGCATCCTCTCCGGAAAGACTTCAAGGTGCCGGAGTTTTACAACGGCATGAAAGTCCCGTACTGACGCCGACGCCGGCAGATCCGATGAGCGTCGATCCGACAGAAACCGCGAACACGGCCCCGCTGACCACCTCCACCGGGCGGAAGCTCCGCACCGAGGAGATGGTGCTCAACATGGGCCCCCAGCATCCCTCGACGCACGGCGTGCTCCGGCTCGAGCTGGTGGTGGACGGCGAGATCGTCGTGGACGTCATCCCCCACATCGGGTATCTGCATCGCTGCTTCGAAAAACACAGCGAGGCGATGACCAATTACCAGCAGGTGATCCCGTACTGCGACCGCCTCGACTACCTCGCGTCGATGAACATGGACTGGGCCTACTCCCTCGCCGGGGAAAAACTGCTCGGCATCCAGGTCCCGGAGCGGGTGGAATACATCCGCGTGATCATGGCCGAACTTCAGCGCATCGCATCACACCTGCTGGCCCTGGGGACGTACGGCCTCGACGTCGGGGCGTTTACCCCGTTTTTGTTAATGTTCCGCGACCGGGAGAAGATTCTTGATTTGTTCGAGATGACCTGCGGAGCGCGGCTGTTATACAACTACATCTGGATCGGCGGGGTCTCGCACGATCTGCCTCCGGATTTTATTCCGAAGGCGAAGGCGTTCTGCAGGTACTTCAGGCCCAACATCAAAGAGTTCAACGACCTTCTCACCTTCAACGAGATTTTCATCAAGCGTACCGCCAGCATCGGGATTCTCCCGGCCGACGTGGCGGTTTCGTATGCGTGCTCCGGCCCGATGCTCCGTGGGTCCGGCGTAAAGTTCGACCTCCGCAAGGACGACCCGTACTCGATCTACGACAGATTCGAATGGGACGTGCCGGTGGGAACCGGCGAGGTGGGAACGGTGGGGGATTGCTGGGACCGGTACATGGTG
>DATEDB010000383.1:0-2219 GCA_035286625.1 Bacteroidota bacterium | reverse complement strand
CCCGCGAGAAAAACGATGATGAACGACTGTGCCCCGATGAGGTACATCTGTTCGAGGGTGTCCCTCCGGTACCGCCACGCTGCCCCCAGGGACCGGATGGTGTCGTAGGTGAAGAGGGAATACTCCTGGAGGCGCAGGATCCCCGTCTTGAAGTTAGTGAGCGCGGTCATCGCCTACCGGCCGTCGAGCATCCGTTCGGCGGTCCGGATATCCCGGACATGGTCGACGTCGACGATTTTCGAGAACCGGTGCGTTCGCAGGTCGTACCCCGAGCGGACGAGGTGCGAAAGGAAATTTCTGAGCCGTTCGATCCCCAGGCGCCGCGCGTCGGGTATCTCGTCGAAGATCCGCGGATGGAAAATGTACAGTCCGCCGGTGATCCACGGGGAGCGGCCCGATTTCGAAAATGAGGTCACGCGTCCGTCCTTTCCCGTCTCGACGAAGAGGGGGTTCTCGTCGTCCACGTAATCCGTCACCGCCAGGAGCCCGTCGGGCGCGCCGTCATCCTCTCCCGCGGCGAGAAAATCACGGAGGTCGGATTCGGCGAAGATGCTGTCCACGGTGGTCAGGAGGAACTTCCCGCCGCGCAGTCGCGGCGAGAGTTCGAACAGGCTGTGCATCGAGCTGGGGGTGGATTTGACCAGGAACGAAACCGGGATCGGGAGGAGGAGGCTCTCCACGTAATCCCGCACCTCGGTGGAGTCTTCATTGATGATACAGCACACCGAGCTGATGCCGGCGTTCGCCAGGCTTTTCAGAAGTCGTCCGATGATCGGCGTGCCTCCGACTTCCACGAGCGGCTTGGGGGAGGCGATCCCCTCGGATTTCAACCTGGTACCTTCTCCCGCCGCGATTATCCCTGCGATCATCCGTCCACCGCTTTTGAAAAATGCCCGAAAAGATACCAAAAAGGGGAGAGAATAACAAGAACGAGCAGTGGATGGCGCCGGCCGCAGCCGGACCCGGCGTTATTTCCTCAGGAAAACGTAGAGCTCCTGTCCCGGGCTGACCGAAATCGATTTAAGAAGGTTCCATTTCAATATTTGCTCGACCGTCACGCCGTAATTCTTCGCGATCGTCGTCATCGTCTCCCCTTTCTTTACGATATGGACGGTGAGTTCGCCTTCATCCTCGCCAGCCTGCGCGGGGGTCTGTGCGGGTGTTTTGACGGCGGGTTGCGTCTGCTGCCTGGCCGGGGTGCGCGCGGGGGTCCTGGCGGGCGCCGGCGTGCTGACCCGGTTCCCCGGCGGCTGTTGTTCGCCGGCGGGTTTTTGCTTGAACGGATTGACTTTCGCCGGTTCGGTCGTCGCGCCGGTCTTCGAACCCGTCACCGCACCGGCTCCGCCGGCGGAGGTGGCCGGTGGTGTGGAGGTCCTGCGGGTCACCGGGGGGGTCGCGGGCGTTCTGGCGCGGCCGGACGCCGCCGCGCTTTCCTTCCTGGTCGGGGGCGCCGGCCGGGCGGCAACCGGAACGGAAAGCGCCTTCGGTTCTCCCACGGTTTTAAAGAGCCCGGAGGCGACATGCCTGCCCACGATGTACACCTGCGGGGACGCGGAGGACACCACCGCGTATTTGTCGGTGTCTGATCTCAACCGGTAAAAATTCAGCGTCGCACCCGCGGCGCCGGAAACTTCCACCGTCGCCGGCGGTTCGCTGAATTCCACTGTCGAATCGATGAAATCGTCGGCGCGGATGCCGGCGAGCGTGTTGAGGATCGGGTTGATGGTCTCCGTGGGCACCGTCTCGCGGCCGGATGTCCACCCGGTGCTGTCTCTGGTGTATTCCCGGGATTTCCCCGCCGACACAATCTTGACGCCGGTGACGGCTTCGGCCGGGGCCGCAAATATCGTCTTGTCGCGCCAGTCCCTGACCTCCTTGTTGAGCGACCATGTCGTGATCCCGCTCCCGAGGTACACAACTGTCGTCCCAGGTATCCGGAAATAGACCTCAGAGAACGACGGGCCCATTTTCCCGATAATGATGGAACACTTGTTTCCTTCCCGGTCCGTCAGTGTGACAATGCTTCCGCTCGAATCGACCTGGAACAGGCCCTGTTTGGCGGGGTTGTCTGAGACGAGGCTGCCGGGTTTGAAACGGGAGAGACCGCCGATGACCTGGTTGACGGCAGCCGGGTCGGCCCGGAGATTCCCCTCGGATGTGATCGTCCAGACGCCCCCCACTTTCTCGATTGTAAGCGTTTTCCCGGGGCGCCCGATCCC
>DATEDB010000382.1:0-2218 GCA_035286625.1 Bacteroidota bacterium | reverse complement strand
GCGGGCGCGCTGGGTTGTGCCGACCACTGCGAAATCATCACACAGGACGCCGCGGGGTTTCTTTCGGGGATAAACGGTATATTTCAGTTGATTTTCGTGGATCCCCCGTATGATTACGGGCGGACCGGGGAGCTTCCGCGGCTGGTTTTTTCATCGGGAATCCTCGACGCGGGCGGTTATCTCATCGTCGAACACCGGCGGGGGACCGCCTTCGAGACGGCCTGTCCCCCGGACGCGGTTTTCACCAGGAGGTTCGGAAACACCGAAGTCACTTTTTTTCACCATCCACCACCGACAAATCAAAAGGAGAGACACCGCGCATGAAAACCGCCCTCTACCCGGGGACGTTTGATCCGGTCACGTACGGTCACCTCGACGTGCTCGAGCGTGCGGCCGATATGTTCGACCGCGTCATCGTGCTGGTGGCCACCAACATTCAGAAAAAGCCGCTCTTCACGGCGGAAGAGCGTGTGGCCATGGTGCGGGAGGCCGTCCGCCGCCGCCGGAACGTCCGGGTGGACGTGTTCGACGGCCTGCTCGTCGACTATGCCAGGCGTGCGCGGGCCAGCTCGATCGTAAGGGGCCTGCGGGCGATCTCCGACTTCGAGTACGAATTCCAGATGGCGCTGACCAACAGGAAACTCGCCGAAGGAATCACCACGGTCTTCCTGATGCCGCACGAAAAATACACGTACCTGAACTCCAGCATCGTCAGGGAGATTTCGCGGCTCGGGGGGGACGTCCGGCAATTCGTCCCGCCGAACGTGCGCCGCATGCTCTCGGCCAGACACCCGCGAACGCGGAAACGGTCGTGACCCGCCTCTCCGCGAAGATCGCCGCTGTGGAGGAATCGCAGACCCTCGCCCTGACACGGCTCGCCTCGCAGCTGAAGGCGCGCGGGGTGGACGTGGTGAGCCTGACCGCGGGAGAACCCGATTTCGACACGCCCGAACACGTCAAGGAGGCGGCGATCAGGGCGATCAGGGAAAACTTCACTCATTACACAGCCAACCAGGGCATCCCGGAACTCATCGCCGCGATCCTGGAGAAATTTTCCACCGATAACGGACTGGAATTCGGGCCGTCCCAAATCCTCGTATCCTGCGGCGCGAAGCATTCGATTTTCAACGCCCTTCTGGCGATCTGCAACCCCGGTGACGAGGTCATCATCCCGGCGCCCTACTGGGTGAGCTACCCCGAGATGGCGAAAATCGCCGACGCGGTGCCGGTCGTGGTACCGACGACACGGGAGACGGGATACCGGATCGGCCCGGACACGCTCCGGCGCGCCATCACGAACAGGTCCAGGGTCCTGGTGCTCAATTCGCCGTCGAACCCGACCGGAGCGGTGTACTCCGCCGAAGAGCTCGAGGCACTGGCGCCGGTCATCGCCTCGGCCGGGTTGTACGTCATTGCCGACGAAATCTACGAGAAGATCCTCTACGACGGCCTGCAGCATTACAGTATCGGCGCGGTGGACGGCCTCCGGGATCGGGTGATCACCGTCAACGGCGTATCGAAGGCCTATGCGATGACCGGGTGGAGAATCGGGTACATGGGGGGGCCCGAGGACGTCGTCAGCGCCGCCGCCAAGGTACAGAGCCAGGCGACCTCGAATGCCAACTCCATCGCCCAGCGGGCGGCCCTTGCCGCGCTGACCGGTCCAGCCGATGACGTGAACCGCATGGTGGCGGAATTCAGGACGCGTCGCGACCTCTTCTCCTCGGCCCTGCGCGCGATCCCCGGAATCGAGCTGGACCCCCCCGGCGGGGCGTTCTACCTGTTCCCCGACGTGTCCGCGTACACGGGGACCCGGCGCGGCGACGGAGTCATCACCGGTGACACGCAGCTCTCCTCGTATCTGCTCGAGGAGGCGAAGGTGGCGGTCATGCCGGGATCGGCCTTCGGCAGCCCCGGACACCTGAGACTTTCGTACGCCTGTTCGGCTGGGGACATCGGGGAGGCGGCAAGACGTCTCACCGGCGCCTTCGCCGGGCTGCACGACGCCTGACCTCACAGCGATTGGTCCATCATTATGCCAACCTATCATTACAGATGCCACGCATGCGAACACGAGTTCGAGGAATTCCAGAGCATGTCCGACGATCCGCTCATCAGATGCCCGGAGTGCGGAAAGCGAAAACTGGTGAGGGTCATTTCTGGAGCCGGCCTCGTGTTCAGGGGAAGCGGCTTTTATCTGACCGATTACAAGCAGAGG
>DATEDB010000381.1:0-4303 GCA_035286625.1 Bacteroidota bacterium | reverse complement strand
TATTTTCGGCTCGAAATCCCCTATCCCATAATGGTCGTCTCCCCGGATCTGCATATTCCCACCGGTGAGGCCTACGGTGCGGTCGCTCCCCACGACCATGCAGGCTCGGATGATCTGAAAACGCTCCTGATACAGCATCTCGGTCTTCCGGAACTGCTCGGAAACGTCATGAAAAACGATTTCGAACAACCGATCTTTCGCCGCCACCCGGTGCTTCACGACCTGCGCACCGAAATCGAGAGCGCGGGAGCCCTTTATTGCGCGATGTCCGGGAGCGGCTCGTCGCTCTTCGCCCTGTTCCAGGATGAGGCGCATACCCGCGGTGCCATGGAACGCGTGAAGGACCGGTGCGCGGTCTTCTACACCCCACCCGGATTCCGCCCCGGACTCGAAATTCTCGATATTCCCGGGATCCCGGGGATTAAAGAACGCCCGGTTGACTGACCAACACCATTTCCCTATATTCGTCAAAATTCCGAACTGAAAAGACCGGTCACCAGTGCCCGTCTCCCGGGTCATCTTTATTGCAGTCATCTTCCTGGCCTCCGACCTTTGGGGGCAGTTCCCCGATTCGCTCCGCCCCGTTCCCGCCGGGGCGCGGCCTGACAGCGCCGCCGGAACGGCCGCGGACTCCACGAGGTTACCTCCCCCTATCCTGAGCGGACCGGGGTTTTTACGACCACGCGGATCCGGTGCCCCGGAGAACTATGCGATCCAGTCGATCCAGGCGATCCCGGACTCCCTCATGGTTTTCACTGAATTCCGATCACCGGCGGACCTTCTGCGTCCCATGGGAGGAGTGTTCGTCCTCGAATCGGGCCTGGGCGGTCCCGGGCGGCTGAGTTCCGTCCACGGACTCCGTCCCGGTTCCATCGCATTCCTCGCCGACGGTTTGCTCCTGAACGATCCCTCCACGGGGTCATTCGAGGCGGAACTCTATCCGGTGGGGTTCTGTGAAAGAATCGAAATCGCCGCACCCGGGACCGGGTCATACTACGGACTGAACGGGGTCGGGGGCGCGGTGAATTTCGTGTCCCGGAACATCCGCGCGGTCAGGCCCGTGTCGACCATCAGGTACAGTCAGTCTGCGTACGGATACAGCGCCTTCGATGGCTCCGTCACGCAGGACGTTTCGAGGGGTTTGAACGTCTCCATCGGGGTGAGACGCCCGGTCAACGACGACGGCTATCTCAATTCCGCGCTGGACGGGTGGGGGGCGCGGGTGAAAGTCCGGTACGACCTGGAGGGCGCGGCGATCTATATATCGAACATCTTCAATCGCTGGACCCGCGGCCTCAACGACGGGGT
Organism: Bacteroidota bacterium; assembly: GCA_035286625.1. Lineage (GTDB taxonomy): Bacteria > Bacteroidota > Ignavibacteria > UBA10030 > SZUA-254 > SZUA-254. The sequence goes on along the minus strand of DATEDB010000381.1, from coordinate 2,995 downwards.
GTCCCTTTCGACACCCGACTCCCTCCGCTTCGACAGGATTCGCGCGACCGTGGTGAACGAGTCAGCCACGGAGATGCTCCTCAGGCACGACCTGAGGGCGGGCGTGTCGTTCGGCGGCAGCGCGGATTTGGCGGACCTCACCGTTTTCGATCTCCAGCTCGGATCGCGGACGAGGCGCTATATCGATGAGGCCGGCGGGACCGGATCGACCGGCGTTCCCTTCCGTGATATCCGGCGCGAACAGACCACCGCGTTCCGGTTCAACCATTCGCGCCCCCTGGGAGGACAGGTGTTTTCCGCCGGGCTGGAGATGCGCAGCAGGCGGCTGCTGCAGGATCCCGGCGTGGGGAGCCACCGGACCACGCAGGCGGGCGTTTTCGCCCTGCTGGAACTCAAACCGTTTCCCTCGCTGACGCTGGTCCCGACGGCCCGCTTCGACCGGACGATGGACCTCGGGCGTTTCTCGGCCGGGGTCGACGCCGGTCTCCGCCTGGCCGGTCCCGTCCTGCTGAGGGGATCTCTTTCGCGCTCCCACAGGTTTCCGTCCTTTATAGAAGCGTACGGGATGGACTCGGCGGCCACACCCCTGCCGGTCGTCGAACCGGAACGCCATGACCTGGTTTCCGGAGGGTTCACGGTCGGGGATCCGGAGGGGACATTCTTCTCGGCGGAGTTCTATCACCGCAACGTCGCCAACGCCGTCACGCTGGACACGTCGTCTGTTCCCGGTCAGCCTCCATACGCCTTCGGCGCGGTCCCGAAGGAGTCCCGCAGAGGTGGCACGATATCCGCCCGGTTGGTCGCGGGCAGTATCGTCGGCGAAGCCGCCGTCGATGCCCTCGGGTACGGGGAAGGATCCGGCCGCCGGTATTCTCCCGCGTGGTCGGTGGAAGCGGGGGTGTATTTCCGAAACCGGCTGGTCGGGGGGCACCTCGATCTCAAGGCCGGTTTCCGCGGCCGGTATTTCACCTCGTACGACGGCGGCCGCCTCTCACGCCGGTACGAAACCTACCTCCCTTCATCGGTGAGCATTCCCCCCGCCGGCACACTCGATTTCGTCCTGGTGGCCGGTCTGGGAGACGCGTTCATTCATTTCATCTGGGAAAATCTCCTGGACAGGGAGTACTTCATGGAAGTCCTCTACCCGGCCGACGACCGGTCGATCCGGTTCGGCGTCACATGGAATTTCCTCGACTGAGGTTGTCGTTTCTACGTATTTTTCGTAAAATATCAGTATAAAAGCCGGTATTCACTCACCATCCGTTTCAGGGGTAGGCCATGAAAGTCCTGCGCTCGTTGATCATCCTGCTCGCCGCCGGCGCTTCGGCACAGACGCCGGCGCCGCTGCCCGACAAACACATCCTGGATCTCCTCCACGAATCTCTCAGCGGGGAACTGGCCAAAGATCACGTCATCGAGATCACGCGGCATCACAGGATCCAGGGATCCAGGGGATATCGTGACGCGGCGCAGTACGTCATCGGGCAGCTGAAAAAATTCGGGTTTTCCGATGACGACGCCTACGTGGAATCCTTTCCCTCGGACGGTAAAATCCGGTACCAGACCTGGCAGTCCCCCTCCGGCTGGGACATCACATCGGCGGAACTGCGGATGGTGGAACCGTATGAAGAACGGATCGTGGGATACCCGGAAATCGCCATGAGCGTCATCACCTATTCGAACCCCGGGGACGTTACCGCCGAACTCGTCTGGGTCGGGGAGGGCACCCGCGACGAGGATTACCTGGGGAAGGACGTGAAAGGAAAAATCGTGCTCGCCACCGGCTACGGCGGGTCGGTGCACCGTCTGGCGGTCCTCAAGTACGGCGCCGGGGCGGTCGTCTGTTACCTCGACGATGAGCGCGCCAGGGAATATCCCGACATGCTCCAGTATACCGGGATGTGGCCTAAAACAGACGAGCTCCCGCGGGTCACCTTCGGGTTCAACATCACCAACCGGCAGGGCGAAAAACTCAAAGCGATGCTCACCGCGGGAAAGAAAGTCGTCATGCGGGGATGGGTGAAGGGAACCGGTCTCGAGCCCTACGCGATGGACGTTGTGGTGGCGCGCATCCGGGGGGCGGACGCACGCGGCGGGGAACTTGTGTTCAGCGCGCACCTCGACCATCCGAAAGAATCCGCCAACGACAACGCGAGCGGATCGGCGGCGATCCTGGACATCGCCCGGTCACTGAAAGAGCTCATCGATACAGGGCGGCTTCCGCGTCCCAAACGCTCGTTCCGGTTCCTCTGGGTCCCCGAATGGTACGGCACGATGGCCTACATCGACGCCCATCCGGAGATGACCGGACCCGAACTCGGCGGGACCTATCTCGCCAACATGAACATGGACATGGTGGGGGAAAACACCGAGCTGGTCCATTCGAAACTGCTCCTCACACGGACGCCACTGTCGCTTCCCTCCTGCGTGAACGATGTGGTGGAAGAGATGGCCCGTGCGGTGGACGCCCTCAACGTCCGGACGCCCCGTGGATCACTTTCAGAATTCAACTACCGGGTGACCCCGTATTCCGGCGGGAGCGACCACATGATGTTCATCGACAGGAAAATCCCCGGGGTCATGTTCTCCCATACCGATTACACGCACCACACCTCGGAGGACACCCCCGACAAGGTGGACCCGGTGGAACTCGAGCGCTGCGAAATCATCTCGGCCGGAACGATGTGGTACCTCTCGAACCTCGACGAAAAGCAGGGACGGGATCTCGCGTTGCTCTCCGCCGCGAACGCCGCCGGAAGGCTCGGACGGGCGATACGGCACGCCGGGCAGGTCACGGAGGTGTCTCCATCGGGGTCGGTCGACCTCGGCGCGGCGCAGAATATCATCGACTACGGGTACTGGGACGCGCGGCAGAGCGTGAGTTCTGTACTCTATTTCAACGACGGCGAAACGGTGAAATACGTCGTGGACCAGGCGCTCTCCCGGCTGGGGGAGAGTTTCCGCCTCGCGTCGCTCAGGCCGACGCTCCTGTTCC
>DATEDB010000380.1:0-9212 GCA_035286625.1 Bacteroidota bacterium | reverse complement strand
AAAAAAGCCGATCCAATCCATCCGAACAGTCGTTTAACACTTCCGTTGATGTCGCTTTCAGCATTCACTTGACGGCAAATCAAGACATATCACCCGAGTTACACCTTGGTTGATAACTGATTATTGATCGCCCCGGGCCTGCACAACGTCTGGCGGAAAACGACGATGCGTAGCGAGCAGTGCATTGACCGGTTGACCCCCGGACGGAGCGATGTTCCTTCGGTTATCATTTACGCCAGACGATATAAATCGTTTTTGCGCCCATTAACTGCAGTTTTCACGCAAGAGAATGTTCTGAATCTAAATTACCGTCACCGTATTTTAAGCCAATGTATGAGTTAGTTTTTCCCATGTCAAGCACTGGCAACTTGAAGTAGGAAGAAGGCGTCTGGGGCCGGTGGTCTGTATCCTCGTGAGCTATGTGGCCGTTTCTGGTTGTATTCCTTCCTCCAGGTCTCCGATAAGACCCTCGCCTCGATGACCGTATCAAAGATCTCCCGGTTCAACATCTCGTTCCTGAACTTGCAGTTGAACGATTCGATGTAACCATTCATGAAGTTGTAACTCCAGACATGATTGGTGTGGTCCGGACGGGCCCTGATGCACGAATCGTCATTCAACCAGAGTCGCCTCCGTTTTGGCCGATTCTGTGGCACCTTGATCCCTTTTTCATTCCATATCCTCCCGACCCGTTTATGGTTTACCCGCCGTCCATCGTTCTTCAACAGGGCGGTGATCCGTCTTTATCCATACCACCCATACTGACAGGCGAGCTGAATGATTCAATTTCGGAAAATCCTAATTTACAAAACGGACCACTTTATGGATGGCAGGTCAGGCAACTCTTTGGTGGTATCGGGATACCCGAGGGGGGGATGCATTCCGGTCGTCACTGGTCCTCGCATGGTCCGTCATCAGAGGCCGGTTTTTTTATCATGAAAAATATTCCAACATTCAGGATATGCACATCCATACTCTCACAAGACGACAATTCGTGCCGGCTCCCCCCGGACGGGTGTTCGGATTTTTTCCCCGCCCGGAAAACCTGGCGATACTCACTCCACCGGCACTGATATTCCACATCCTGACGCCGTCCCCCATCGTGATGAAACCCGGCGCGCAGATCAACTATACTATCAGGCTGTTCGGAGTGCGAGTACGCTGGACGACGCTCATCACGGAGTTCGATTCCGGCCGCTCGTTCGTGGACGAGGTGAGATACGCCCTGCCCTCCGGCATTCTCGGCCGACTGGCTCACGTCCTTGTCGTGAAGCGTCGGTTGAATCAGATATTTGATTACCGCGCAGAGGCCGTGGCGTGGACGTTGCAGGAAGAGGCCGAGGGGATCGCGTCATGAAGATCCTCCTCTCCGGCTGCACGGGGTTCATCGGGCGGCATCTCACCAGGGAGCTTTCACTTGAGGGTCACGAGATCGTCTCCCTCACCCGCAGGACGGAATACGACGGATTATTTTCAGCGCGTAACGTCAGGTACGTTACGTGGAATGACGGCCGGCATTCCGGCACGACCGGCCCCGCCGCCATTATTTCCCTTATCGAAGAAACAGATGCCATTGTAAATCTGGCGGGCGAATCGATTGGAAAGGGACGCTGGACCGAAGCCCGGAAGAAGGTCCTCGTCGACAGCCGGGTGAAGCCCACTGAGACAATCGTCAGCGCGGTGGCGGAATCAAAGAAAAAACCGCAGGTGATGGTCAACGCTTCGGCGGTGGGATACTACGGAAATGTGGACGAAGGGGAGGTCCCGGAGGGTCATCCTGCCGGGGAGGGATTTCTCGCGTCATTGTGCGTTGAGTGGGAGCAGGCCGCCAAAAGAGTCGAAGCGCATGGTGTGCGCCTTGTATTACTCCGTATAGCTTTCGTCGTGGGGGGCGAAGGGAGCGCGCTCGGACGGATCGCCCTGCCGTTCCGGATGTTCGTCGGCGGGCCGATCGGTTTGGGTAAGCAGTGGTTTCCCTGGGTGCACGTCGCCGATGTCGCAGGCGTCGCAAGGTTCGCCCTGTCGAACGACGGCCTCCGCGGACCGGTCAACGTGGCCGCGCCCGAAACCCTTACAATGAAGAAATTCTGCTCAATGCTCGGCCGAGCGCTCGGCCGCCCGTCCTGGGCGCCGGTGCCCGGTTTCGCCGTCCGTCTCCTGGTGGGCGAGCTGGCGGACATGATCCTGGGGGGACAGAAGGTCGTGCCGGAGGCACTGGACCGGGCGGGCTACCGGTTCACCTTTCCTAAACTCTCCGAGGCGCTTGATGCGATATATCGTCCTGATGGTTCACGCCGTGGATGAACGCATCCGCGTCGGCATCAGCACGTGTCTGTTGGGCGAGCAGGTCCGCTATGACGGCGGGCACAAACATGACCGTTTCCTCACCGACGTGCTCGGGGAATATTTCGACTGGGTGTCGGTCTGCCCGGAGCTGGAAGTCGGGATGGGGGTCCCGAGGGCAGCGGTGCGGCTGGTAGGTTCCACCTCCGCTCCGAGGATGGTGGGCGGCGATTCGGGTGAGGACTGGACCGACCGCATGCTGGACTACTCGAAGAAGCGCGTTGCGCAGCTCGGAAAACTGGACCTCTGCGGGTATATACTGAAGAGTAAGTCGCCGAGCTGCGGGATGGAGCGGGTAAAGATCTGCAACCCGAAGGGAATAGCCACGAAGAGCGGCCGGGGAATTTACGCCGAAGTGTTGATCAAGGGGCACCCCCTCATACCCGTGGAGGAGGAAGGCCGGCTGAACAACCCCCGCCTGCGGGAGAATTTCATCGTGAGGGTGTTCGCCTACCACCGGCTGCGGCGTTTGATGGACAGCAGGCTCACCGCCGGGAAGCTGGTGGAATTCCATACGGCCGAGAAATATCTCCTCATGTCCCACAGCGAGAAGCATTACCGCGGGCTGGGCCGGCTGGTGGGCAATGTGAAGAAGACCCCGATGTCTGAACTGAAGGAAAAGTACTCCGAATTATATATGGAGTGTCTGAAGGTGCGGGCGACCGTCAGGAAAAACGTCAACGTTCTCCAGCGCATCGTAGGGTTTTTGCCCGAAGAGCTCCCTGGTGGGGACAAAAAGGAAGTCCTTCAGGTGATCGAGGATTACCGGAAGGGTTTTGTACCGCTCGTCGTCCCGCTCACACTATTGAGGCACCACGTGCGGGCCCATTCGATCGGGTATATCGCCAACCAGGTCTATCTCAACCCCCACCCGAAGGAGCTCATGCTCCGCAATCACGTCTAGCGCGAAACCTCCCCGTGCCGGCATCAGGGAAGGTTTTCGAGGTGGCGGTGGATGCGTTCGTGGTCTTCGATCGGTTCCAGGTGGGAGGTCACGACACAGGTTTCCCGGAGGGTTTTCCTGATCCCGGCCTCGATGAGTGTCGCCAGGTTGTGGGCGTGTTCTATGCTTGTTCCCGAGGGGAAGAGCAGGTGGAAGTCGACCCACACCGTGCTTCCCGACTTGCGGTTGCGAAGTTCGTGGTATTGGAGGGAGTGTTTTTTGGTTTCGGCATTGAGGACCGCCCTGATCTGCCTGTCGACCTCCGGGTCCACTTCGTCCATCAGTCCTCCCACGGATATCCTGATGAGTTTTCCCCCAGACCAGATGATGTTCAGCGCGACGAAGATCGCCAGGATGGGATCGAAAGGAAGCCACCCGGTGAACAGCACCAGCATGAGTCCCCCTACGACTCCGAAACTGGTCCACGAGTCTGTGAGAACGTGTTTCCCGTTGGCCGCTAGGATGATCGAATCGTGTTTTTTCCCCTTCCAGATGAGATACCATCCCAGCACGGCGTTGACGGCGGCGGACGCCGCCACGATGATCATCCCGTAGTCGAGGTGTTCGACCCTCAGGCCCTCCACCCACTTCTTGATGGCTTCGAAAATAATGATGATCGCTGCGGTGATGATCAGGCCGCCTTCGATGCCGGCGGAGAAGAAGCTGATCTTGTCGTGTCCGTAGGGATGATCACGGTCTGGGGGTTTGAAGCTGAGCCGGAGGCTGAAGGCGGCGAAGGTGACGGCAAGGATGTGCACCACCGATTCCGCCGCGTCCGAGAGGATCGCAGCGGAGTTGGTGATGAAGTAGGCGTAGAGTTTGCCCACCAGCATGAAGACGCTGACGATCAGCGATAAACGCATCGCCCGTTGAAGGTCGCGGGCTGACCGCGGGTCGGTGGCCGTCGGACCTTCGGTCATCTCATGCCGGGTGCGGGCATCGCATGCTTACCGGTGTTCCGCGGCGCGCGTGTATATGATTTCACCCACCATCTTGTCGGGTCCGGTGATGGACATGTCGTGCATTTCAAATGCGAACCGGTCGTTCTGCGGCATGGTGATGACGTATTTGACGGTTTTGCCCATCTCGCCGGTGGCCGGGTCGTCCATCGGTCCGATCATGGTGATGGCCTTGCCCTTCTCGTCCATGGAGCCCACGGCGGGGAAAAACGCCGTCGCGGTGTTGTCCATCCACATCTGCGTGTACTTCTTCTGCATGTTGTCGTACCCGTAATACCCTATCCCCACCATCTCGCCGCCCATGAAGCTACCCCTGTAATCGAGCTTCAGGAAACGGCCGCCGAGTGCCCAGGCGAACTGCGCGTTCCCCCTGTTGACCATCGGCGGCTTGTCCCGGCCTTCCATCCAGAAAGAGGATTCGGCGTTCCAGTAGCCGACGAAGGCGTCGAGTATTTTATGATTCCGGTTTGGAGAGCCCGCTTCCGTCATTTTCTGTATCATCGCCTCCAACTCGGGCGGTGGCGGTGGCGCATCCTGTGAAGAGGCGGGGATCGTCGCGGCAATGAGCGCCGCCGTGAGAACGGGGAGGATTTTCATAAGTCTGCTCATTTGGATGTGATTGTGTGATGGAGAAAAGAATTAAGAAAATATAGTAATCCGCGCAATCAGAAAAAAACGCCGTCCCCGTGGATGGCGTAGGAGCGAAACCGATCGGAGCCTCACCTGAGCGAAATCGGGGAAAAATACATGCTGTTGAGCCTGCGGACCCATACCGCACCGGTGCTGTCGCGTTCCGCCGTTGTCGTGAACCGGTATTCGTATAACATTGCGCGCACCTGAGCCGGGGGACGATCCGGAAAGGGGTTGTCGGAAAACAGCGATTCGACTTCCGGCGAGCCTTCCAGCAGCCGTATGGCGACGTTCACCAGCCAGCCGTTCGACCGGGCGTCCCCCAGGGCAGCGAACCATATCTGCCAGTCCAGACGTGGTTGGTAGGGGGCCACCCACGGAAGTCCGCGGGAGGGATCCCCAGGCTTGTACCGTAACTCGTAGGGTTTCCATTCGTTCCCGTCGTAGCTTCCTTCGAGGACAATCTCGGGCCGCCGTGTGGTCATCACGCGAAACAGGCCGTACCCTCCCACAAGGTGGAACCGGGCGCCCCACCCTGTGAAGGTCGCAATCGGCAAGGGAAACAGGGCGCGGGGGACGAATAGCCCTGCGGCCTGGATGAAATTCAACGCGACCATTATCACAAAAAAAACACGGCCCGCCGCGCCTGGCCTCTGTTTTTTCAGTCCGGTGCGGCGGAACGTATGTGGAACGAAACGGGTGAGGATGCCGTCGTCGAGGAGCGCGAGGCAGAGAACGACCGAAAGAAGGTTGAAAAAAGCGTAGTTCCCCGTGAGGAAAATCAGCCCCTGCAGGGCGATCAAAGACAAGGCGCCCAGATGCCTAAGCCGCCTCGGGGTGAAGATCAATAGCGGCGCGCCGAGCTCGATCAAAAACATCACGACGGCCGAAAATTGATGAAACCATAGCGGCAGCTGGTGGGCATACCAGGAAACGGAGTTCGGCAGCGGCTGTGTCTGGTAATGGTACGCGAGTGCAGAGAGGTTCCACCAGTTCGGGTCGCCGGCGGTGAGCTTCACCGCGCCGGACATGAACATGAGCCTGAACGCCAGGAGCCAGAGGAGCCACCGGATCGTGGCCGGGGGTTGAGTGCCTCCGGGCCTGATGTACCATAATCCGAACGGCGCGAAAAAGATGGTGAGAAATCCCGCCTCGAGAAGGAGTGAGTCCCACTGGTAGTTAAGAAAAACCTGCCCCACCGAAAAAATTGAAAAATACAGCACCCACGCCACGGCCGCCGACAGCCTCGGAACGAATCCGACGAAGAGCAGGGCGGCGGCGATCATCCCGACGGTGCACATTCCCGTGAGCGTAGCGTCGCCGGAGTTCCACCACGCGAGCGTGGGGTAATACAGCGTGCCTCCGGCGCCGATTTTGGAATACACGGCCTCGAGGAACATCGTGGCGGGCGAGATGCCGTCCGACCCGACAAGCGCCAGGATCTGCGTCGAGAGTGAGGCAAACGCGATGAAATATACCGCCGCCATTCCCCTGAGGAATATCCAGCGGGAGAGCTCGAACCCGGGAGGAGTGACCGACGATCCCCAGAGAACCCGGGTCAGCAGGTGCGCTTCGTCCCTGTGAGTGCCCACCCAGCGGTAGATCGCCTCGCTTGCCGCTCTGAACCCGGGGACAAACCTGTACGAAATACGCGCTGCCCGGCCGCCCGCAGAATCTCCGAGAGCGGTGAAAACGGCCAGCGCGCCGGTAAGATATGATCCGTCCGGCATCACGAGCACGACGCTTTTTGGGAATGTTTCCGGCGGGATCGCCGGATGCTCCGGCCGGGCCACCGAAGACGGCGCGTAGTCGATCGTCCGGCCGGTGATCGTCTTCCAGCGTTCGATCCACCGGACGCAGAAAGCGCAGTCGCCGTCGTAGATCAGGAGGGGTCGTTCCGGTGGACTCATCTAGTCGTCGTATCGTAGTCGAAGAACCGTGGCGCTCCCGCCCGGTCCCAGGATTATGATGAAAAGTTTTCCGTATTCGGTATCGGGGATGGAGATTGTCCCGGTCACTCCAAGTTCACGGAGTAACAGGGGGATCACGTCGCTGTGGTTTGAGACGACGATGGTTCCGCCCGGATGCGCCCTGATCGTATCGGCAAGGTTCTTCGCGTGCTCATCTCTGCCGGATCCCACCGGGACGATCGTAAGAGGCAAGCCTGTCCGGGCGGCGAGCGGTTCCAGCGTTTCGGTGGTGCGGGCCCTGTCTGATGAAACCAGGAGGCTTACCGGTTCGTCGGCCAGAATCCGGGCCAGCCGCGCCGCCCGTTTCCTGCCGGCTTCCGTCAGACGGGGGTTTGGGCCTGATGCGTCCTTCTCCGCGTGCCGGACGATGACGACTGTCGTGACGGTGTCGCCGCCCGGCAGGCCGCCAGCGGATTTGTTCAGAAATCCGGCTGCCAGGATTCCTATCAGGAGGATCGGCAGGATTCGTCGCAGGTCACGGCGTACGGTCCGGGCCGCCGCCGGCCGAGGTGAGACGCCGTCCGCGGGGTGAGCGGAACCGTCGCCGGGGAATGATCTCATCCTATGCCGGCCCGGACCGTTTTTGCCTGACCACTGCAGAGATCCCGAGGCCCGCGAGGAGCCACCCGACCACGCTGTCAAGCATCAGTCCGCGCGTCCAGTCGAAGGGAAACCCCATCCAGTTCCAGTCGGAGAGGTGTGTGCCCACGGCGACCAGGATACCGATCATCCCGCAGTAGATCACACCAGATAGATAACTCCCCGCGGCAGCGGTGCTGCGGGATAAAAGCCACGAGACAATTGACGCGGTAGAAATAAAAATAAACAATCCGGATATCATCTGGCCGGTCATGAACGGGTCCTTTCCGCCGGGGTTGTAAAATATCATCGCGTTCGGCCCCGAGCGAAGTTTTTCGGTATAGGCAACCATCGCCGTCTCCATTTGTTCGGGAGTCATGCCCGATGTTTCGGATGGCATCCAGGGAATGACGTAGACCCCTTTGGAGGGAAGGGACCGCCTGAGCGCTTCGACCACCGCGGATTCGTCCGGGACGGCGCGCATGACACTCAGATGGAAGGGCAGTACCATCCAGGCAACGAATCCCCACACCCACAGGATGATTCCCCCGAGAAATCCGCCAAGTAAGATCTTGTTCATCTGCAGTCTCCTCCTTTATTCACACGATTCAGGTCTTTAATATAGCCAGCCAGCCCATCAAGGTAAAGAGCGTCCGGAAGGCCGAATCTGGAGCAATAATACCCAAAACCCGTCCGGAATCGTTGATCTTACTCATGATGGGGCGCACGCCTTACCGAAGCCGTCTTGACCGGAGGGAAGAAATTCTCTATATATTATAGACGGTCTGGACCTGGAAATTCCACACCGGACCGAGTTCGCCCGCATGCATCTCCGTCGAGCAAAGATCGATGTGCAGCGCCAGCAGGGGGAGCGCCCGTTCGACGGCAGCTATAGTCATACATCCCGGAAGGACAGATGAAAAGAAGGGAATTCCTCTCGACCGTTGTCGAGGCGGAAGATAGGGTACAGAAGAAGACCCGGCGGAAATTCGTCCCGAGCGAGTTTGCCAACAAGGCGCTGCCGGTGGTTCCGCGGAGCGCATCCGGTCTTGAACCGTACGCCGGCCCATGGGGCCCGGTCCAGGCCGCGCACCTGCTGCGGCGGACGATGTTCGGCGCCAGGCCGCAGGACGTCGTCTCCGCTTCGGCGATGACGGTGAGCGGCCTCGTGGACCTGCTCCTGAGTGAACCGGCCGCACCCGACCCCCCGATCAACACCAACATCAACGATACCGGGTCGGTGGTGGGCACGACCTGGATCAACGCCCCGACCTCCGCCAGCAACAATTCGAGGCACAATTCGATGCGCGCGTGGTGGGTGAGCCTCATGCTCGAACAGGGGATGTCGTTGCGTGAAAAAATGACCCTCTTCTGGCACAACCATTTCGTGACCGAAACGGCCGTGGTGAGCGACGCGCGAGTCTCCTACCGGACGAACGCCCTGCTGAGACAGTACGCCCTCGGAAATTTCAAGGAACTGACCAGACACGCCACGGTCGACTGCGGAATGCTCAGGTACCTGAACGGAAACACGAATACCGCCGCCAACCCCAACGAGAACTACGCGAGGGAGCTCCAGGAACTTTTCACGATCGGCAAGGGACCGGAGATCGCCCCCGAAAACTACACCAACTACACCGAACAGGACGTCCAGCAGGCCGCGCGCGTCCTGAGCGGGTGGCGGGACGACAAGACGACCTTCACGGGATATTTCACCGCGAACCGCCACGACGCCGGGGACAAACAGTTTTCACCGGCGTATCAGAATACAGTCGTCGCCGGACAGGC
>DATEDB010000379.1:0-11315 GCA_035286625.1 Bacteroidota bacterium | reverse complement strand
GGCGTCGACACCGCCCAATCGCCTGATCCCGCCGTTGGTATACTGGAGAACGTGCAGGTAGCGGTTCACCCTTGAGCCCCCGAAGACGATATCCGCATGAATTCCGCTGAAACGCTCCAGCCTGGACATGGTCAGTGCGATTTCGTTCCGACTCCGGGCCCCCCCGCCGATTTCCGCCAGAAGCAGGCTCATGGTATCATAGCCGTACAGCGTGAACTTCGTCGGAGTCGTACCGTGCGCCCGTTTGAACGCGTCCATCAGCGCGATCGTCGTCGGATCTGATCCAACGGCATAGTAATCGGAAAAAAACAGACATCCGTCGAGGTAGGCGCGGTTATCCCTCAGGCGACCGGGGTCGTACCATTCGTTGTTGCCGATCACCAGGGCCCTGATATTGAAGTAATTCAGCTGGGGCGCGACGTAGTCGAGCTGTTCCGGGTCACCGAGCGGAATATAGATCCCGTCAAGGGCCATGAGGGGGATGTCGGTTTCATCGGCGGTGGTATCATAGACCGCGATGGGAAGCCCGAGCGATTCTGCGATGGAATGTCCGGCGGGCCCGAACAGGCGCGTGACGCTGACGAACTGTCCGCCGGTTGAATCGGCCGTCAATATGAGTGTGTCGCCGCCCGCCGAGGCGATGGCCTCAAGGACCGGGGCCGCCAGGAGGTCATTTTTCCTCAAGAGGGTGCTCTCCGCCATGATGCTTCGACGGATCGCCCGGAACTGATCCCGGAGGTCCTCGGCGGTAAAGGGGAAAAATACGATACTGTAGACGGTGGCCCCGAGGCGCCGCGCCTCGTCATTAAAGGCCATCGCGTGGGCGATTCCCACGGGGTCGTCGGATCCGAGGATGGCGAACGACGACATTCCGAGCTGCTCGACTGCGTACCGCGCTGCCGCCCGCCCCCGGGTCGAATAATCTGGGTTGGCCTGGAAGATGAATGGGCCGTTCTCGGCGAGGTGGTCGGCCGTCGCCGTCGGGGAAATGATCGGCAACCTGAGGGCGTTCGCCCGGTCTGACGCCGCGCTGAAAACATCACTGAACAGCGGTCCGATCACGGCCCGGATACGCCGCGTCGCCGCCATGGTCCTGACGATTGCGGACGCGATGGCGGTGTCACGTCCGGTATCCCGCACCTCGATCTCCACCTGTTTTTCGGACTTGGTCCCTGAATTGTACCGGTCCAGGGCGAATCGTATTCCGTCGAGCACCTCCGAGGCGAGCCGGCCGACGTCGGATCCGGGCTGGTCCATCATCAAGGGCAGGAGGACCCCGATGGCTATTTTTTCGCCCGACGCGATCTCGTCCCGGAGAGCGAGGACGTCGTCCCTCGATGACACTGCGTCCGGGTCGCTCAACAGACCGTCCAGGATGGCCACAGCGAGGCTGTCCTCGTCCCGCCGGGAAAGCGCGCGGGCGAGGGAAACGGAAGTGACGGTGTGCAGTCCCGCCGGGAGACGTATCCGGGCCAGCCGTTTCAGTTCCGAGAGCGGCAGCCGTGAGGCGACGATCTCTGAAAACAGTTTCCTGCAGGAAGGGATGGTTTCCGACAGGGGATAATCCGAGATCACCGTCGTCAGATGGGAGGCCGCGATGTCGAAATGCCCTTTCCGGAATTCACACAGAGCGAGGATGTACAGGGCCTCGTCGCAGTATGCCGATGAGGGGTAGCGCTCGAGGAAGCGGTTCGCCCGCGAACGGGCGGCCGGAATGTCCCCGGCGCGGTACAGCGCCTTGGCAGCCATGATGTTTGCCGCGGTACTCCTGGCGTGAAGCCCCGGGGTATCTGCGATTTCACCGAAAATTGAAGACGCGTCGGCGTAGTGGCCCGATTGGAAGGCGTTCAACCCGGCCCGGAACTGCCGTTCGAGGAGGTCGCCTCCCCCCGTCTGGGCGGAGAGCGGGCCCGGGATCATGAGGATGGAAACGCAGCAGAGCAGGATCACGGCGGGAAGGCATCCGGGTGCCGCTCCGGCAGTGTGATCCGACGGGCCGATCGTCTGTATCTTATCGCGCATGGAGAGAAAACGTAATTAAAAATCCACGCTGAATCAAGGGGACCACCACCCATCCGCGCCGGGGGGGGCATTCGTCCCGGTCCCCATGCGTTTGATAATCGGACCGGTTTCAGTATATTGTTTGCCCGACAACCTTCACCGCGCAGGGGAAGAACCGCGCGGCGCATCTCACCCTGCTGAAGTGGCGGAACTGGCAGACGCGCTGGACTCAAAATCCAGTCCGGCTTACCCCGGGTGTGGGTTCAATTCCCACCTTCAGCACTCGGTCCACACCTGAACGACAGAAAGGCCGGGTACGCTACCCGGCCTTTCTCACTTCCTATTTCCGACTTATCCGGGATCGCCCGGCATCCTGCGTATGCCCGGAATCGGAGCGCAGTGGTCTGCTGTCAGAATCCCCGTGATTTACTTGTTCTTGTTCAGCTGGCTGTAATAGCCCGGCACGGGTCTTTCCGACATGTAGAAGGATTCGTTCGTGCTCTGGACGTTCACTGGGGCGCCGACATCGTCCCCGTAACGTGAAAGCGACCACCACTCAGGTATCGCGCCCGCCGGGATGTTCTGGGGGTAAATCTTGTCCGTGGGCGGGACTGGATACAGAGGATCGATCGGGAAATCTTCCGGTGCGGGAACGAATCCGCCCCACCTGACGACGTCCACCGTTTCGGTCGACAAACCGAGGAATTCGTTTGTCGACATGCGGACCCGGAGAAATTGCTTGATCAGGCGGACCTCGCCGGCCTGCAGGAGGTCCCAGAGAACCGGCCTGACGCCGAGAATCGTTGTAAAATCGAAGTAATACCCGATCGACACATTCAGAATATCCGTCTTGCCCGGACCGATGTCGGTGTGTTCCTGGAACCGCGCGCTGTCGCTGTTGATGATGACGAACCCGTTGGTGGGAATGTCTTTCGGTGGAGAACCGACGCCGTTCTGGTTGAGGATCTCGGGATCGAAGTAGAGAAACCCGGTATCCTGCTTCACGATGTAATCGAAATTGATCGTCCCGGTGATGATATCGAAGAAAAATTCCTTCCTCTCGGCCCACATCTGCAGGATGTACCGGTTCAGCACCCTGATGTTGAGCGGAAGCGGGTAGATGGCCAGGAGCGTATTGCCGGTTCCGCTCGATAGCGCCGTCCACTTTTTGCCGCCGTTCGTGGTCGCGAGCATCAACCCGTTGTCGCCCGTGACCCAGCCCCTCAGGCTGTCGACGAAGGTGACCGCGCGAAGCGTGGTGATCGTGCTGCTGTTCTGGAGATCCCATTTGGTCCCGGGTTCGCTTTTCCGGAGGATCACCCCGTTTTCACCAACCACCCACGCAAACTTTGTGCCGCCCACGAAATAGCTCCCGTAGAGGTTTACCGTCGTGTTCGTGGTTTCGGGGAACCATGTGTCGCCGCTGTTGCGCGAGCCGAGGATGATGCCGCCGTCCCCCGCCGCCCAGATGGAATCGCCGAGGGATCCGCTGACCCCCATCGTATGAAAATTGGTCCCCGCATACTCCGGCGGGATAGATTGTTTTGTCCAGGTTCCGGAACTGAACGAGCGGAGGATGGTCCCGGAATCGCCGCAGGCGAAGATCCTGGACACCGTGGCCATCTTGACGGCGTTCAGGTTCACCGTCACCCGGCTGTTCTGGGCCACCCAGTTCTGTCCCCTTGACGTCGTCCGCAGAACGGTCCCCCGGTCCCCCACGGCGAATGCTGAGACGGTGAGGGGAATGGATGAGACGGCGTTGAGATCGCCCGGTACGGCGGGGAGAGTCGTCGGATCGAAAAACTGATATTCCCCGCTGACCCTGACCACGCGTTTGAGCGTTCCGTTATCCCCTACGACGTACCCCGTATCCGGATAGGGGAAATCCACACCTTTGAGGTTGACCGCGGGAACCGAAGTCGGGGAAGTCCACGCCGACCCGTCATTTTCCGTCTGGATGAACGTCCCGTTCGACCCGACGGCGTTGACGCTCGCCGGGAATGACTCATCGAACCATGGGATCTTATGCTCCGTCGGGTTGTAGAGTTCGATCCAGGAATAGGCGTAATACCTGTCCGGCGGCAGTGTGAAGACCTCGTTGATCACCAGGTCGTTTCCCACCGGCCTGATCTTTTCAGCGGGGGGCGGAGTGACAAGGGCGCAGGCCGAAAGGTACAGCACCGCGATCGGGAAAAAGAATTTTGATAACATGGTTCGTGTGAACATTGGCTTCTCCGGAAATAAAACCGTGCTGGATACTCGTCCGATTTAAAACATTACTTCGAAGGTGATGGTGTGGGTGCCGGGCAAGTACTTGAAATTATTGTACGCGTAATCGAGCGATCCGCCCACCCCGAACGAGTTCAGCTTCACCCCGAACCCCCCGGTCACGTCCTCCTGGTCGTAGGCGAACTTCCACCCGCCCCGCAGGGCGAACATCCCGTTGAACACGTACTCCCCTCCCAGGTTGTACTGCTCGTCGGCGTCGTTCACCCTGGTGATCTGCATCGTCGTCACCACCTGGTTCATCTCGTCTTTGACCAGGTCCACCAGCACCCCGAACCGCAGCGCCGTCGGCAGCGAATACGTCTCGTTGACGAACGTCAGGTCTTTGCCCAGGTTCGTCAGCGACACCCCGATGTGGCTCCGCAGCACCGGGATGTCGTACAGCGTCCCGATGTCGAAGGCAAAGGAGTTCGTCCCCACCTCGGAATTAAACAGGTACGACTTGATGATCTTCCCGTTCACCCCCACCCGGAACTGGTCGGTCACCTGCCGGGCGAACGAGATCCCGATCGCGTAATCGCTCGCCCTGAAGTACTCCCCGGTCCCTTCCGGGTACGCCGGCGTTGTCACCGCCATGTCGTCGGTCGAGAGCATCACCAGGCTCACACCCACCGCCCCCACTCCCGGGATGTTCTTCACCGCACCGATGTACGAATGCTGGATGTCCGCATACAGCTGCGTGTACGTCACCCCGAACCCGTAGTTCTTCACCGCGATGATCCCCGCCGGATTGTACGCCATCGAGTTCACCCCCTCGGCCACCGCCACCTGCGCTCCCCCCATCGCCACCGCCCGCGCACCGGTCGACAGCTTCAAAAACTGCCCCGTCACCGTCCCCGACCGGTTCCCGCTCTCGGCCCCCCCGGCCAGCACCAGCGTCAGCACCGCCGCCGCCAGCGCGCCCCGCACCGCCTCCCCCCTGAGTGTTCCCTTGAGTGTTCCCTCTGTGCCCATCGACTCGTCTCCTTCTTATTCGGCTTATCGGATCAGGACGAACTTGCCCACCTGTCGACCGTACGTCGACTCCACCGTGTACACATACACCCCGCTGGCCAGCGCCCGGTTGCTCTCCGAGAGCAGGTTCCATTCCAGCTCCCCCTTGTCCGGCGCGCTTGCCGGCGCCTCGTACTCCAGCGTCGCGATCTGGTCCCCCACCAGGCTGAACACACGGATCGTGCACCGCCGCGGCAGGTGGATGAACTTCACCAGCCGCTTGGTCTCGTTCCAGTCCCGGACCCGGCCCTCCCATCCCCCGCTCTCATACGTATAATCCCGGTCCACACGGTACGGGTTCGGCACCACCATCACCTCGTCCAGTGCGTCGGAGGCCGAAAACGACAGGTCCACACGGATCCGGTTTTCATTAAAGGCCGACTCCGGGCTCTCCGAGTACAGCGTGTCGTACACCACCGCCCCGCCCTCGGTCGGCCGCTCCACGATCGCCACGTCCGGAATCCCGAACGACGTCACCGAGTACCAGTACCGCTTCCCCCGCACCAGCGGCGAATCGACGAACACACTGTCCAGGCCCGTGTTGAACCCGTACCCGTCGTCCAGGATGTCGTACTCTCTGACCAGCGTGAAGCTCGACCGCTCCGGCTCGTCCCCCGGGTCTTCGCTGCGGTACAACCGGTAGCCCTCGAACGTCCTCCCCCCGGGCAGGTTGCCGGTCGAATCGCACGTGTGACCGGTCGAGCACCCGGCCGATCCGCCCCCAAGATCGCACGGCGGGTTGATCCGCCGCCAGTGATCCGGCGGGTAACCCCCGGCCAGCTTGTTCGAGTCGTCCCAGGTCTCCAGCGGATTGATCGGCCCCACGCTCCCCCCCCACTCCAGCGTCACCTTCTGGAATCCCTCGGTGCGCTTCAGCGACGGCGACGGCGGCACGATCGGCGGCACGTATCCGCGGTTATAGAGCTTGATCGCCTTCTCGGCGTTTTCCTTCAGGTTGTTCGGCCCCGCCTCCACCCCCTCGCCGCTGATCAGCGCCACGGAGATCTTCAGCGTGTCGCCGGGAGAAAACGTCTCGAACGGCCCGAACGAAAACAGAAACCGCGTGTCCGACGGGTTCGTCGGCGATTCGCAGGTCGCCACCAGCTGGTCCGGGAACGGCTCCCCGCTCATCCAGCTGTACAGCACCGAGTCCACCGTCCCGGGACTCGGGTTCGTTGTAAAATTAAACCACTGGTAAATGTACTTCAGCTCGCTCAACGGCTTCGGCGTCCCCAACACCGTGATCCCCACCGGCGTCGACCCCCGGTCGATCGGGTTGTGGATGTACGCCGTCCGCAGCGTGTCGAAATAACAGGAATAATTTCGCTGCCAGTAGTTGCCTGCGTTGACCGGTCCGACGTCCATGTCCCCGAAGAAGCCCACGTACACGTCGCTGATCGTCCTGTTGGAGGTGTTGATGAAGTAATAATCGAACGGGATCACCGCGTTGGCGAAGTTCCCCGCCCACGCGTAACACTTCTGGATCACCTTGATCCCCATCGGAAAATGCCCGCTCGGCGGATCGTTGTCGTCGCGGGCTGAACAGTACAGGTCGTTGTCCGAGATCGCCGCGTAATCCTCGTCCACGTGCGGTTCGCCGTGGTCCGGGATCCCGTTCTTCTCGGTGTACGCGTCGGGGTCGTCCTTCTTCCGGTAGTTCCCGTTCGCGTCCGGGTGGCAGAAATCGGTCGCCGTGCGGTTGTAATTGTCGAACGCCGGGTCCGGGTTCGTCGCCGCGTCGTATCCACCCCTGCATCCCACCTCGTTGATGTCCGCGATGCCGTCGGAGCCCACGTCGTCGGTGGCCAGCACCCAGTCCCCGTCGTTGTCCACCCCGTCCAGGTCGTCCTCGTCAATGAGCCCGTCACCATCGTCGTCGCACCCCCGGCGGTTCGGTTCACCCTTCAGGCTGTCGCCTACCGACGTCTTCCAGATGAGTTCCCGCAGGGGGTGGCGGGGGTCGGGACGGATGAATTTCGCGGCATTATCGCCGTTGTACCCTTCGGACACCCGCCGCGTGCCGTCGACGATGCCGCCGATCCACGGGCCCGCGCCGTACACGTGCTCGATGCCCGACCCGGCCGGGTACTCCATGCCGTAGGGAGGGTTCTGGTTCTGGATCAGGCCGTCCCACGCCTGCTGGCCCATCGTCATCTGGTTGCTGATCCACACCCGCAGGTCGAAGCCCTGCAGGGCGCGCTTGGCGTAGTTTACGGCCACCTTGGAGACGGATTGCGGCCCGCCGGCTGTCGCCCGGTCGCCCCTGACGCCGGCTCCGGCTTCAGGAGAAACCGCCAGAACGGCCGCGAGGGCCGTCATCCTCAAACACCTGCCCATCAGACGACCGATCACTTTTAATCCCAGTTCAGTTTCAATCCAAGCAGGATCTGCCTGGGCGCCTCGAAGTTCGTCGGGTCCAGGAGATCGTATTCCGCCTGATACCAGGGCGTCAGAAACCCTCCGTTGGGATCATTGGGATCGATGTCGCCGTACTGGGGAGGCGCGCCTGTATAGCTCAGCACATTTTGCACGTTTCTGCGGTTCAGCAGGTTCGTAATGTCGAACGTCGCCAGTATGTTGATCCTGTTCGTCAGCTTGAAACCCTTGTAGAAGCTCAGGTTGATGGTCGAGGTGTAGGGCTTCGTTTCGGTGTTGACCAGGAAGACGTTGCTCTGCACCACCCTGCTTCTGTACGGGGTATAGGGGAAGCCGCTTCCAAACGACCACGTCGCCGATATGCCGTAATTATTGATGAACGGCAGTCCGAAAAATTTCCCCTGGTCGTTGGGGCCGACGCGGTATGTCGCGAAGACATTCGCCGTATGGTTCTGGTCCCAGTCGAGGCGCGTTTCCCTCGGAAGCTGGAAGTCGGGATTGAACACGCTCGCGAACGGGTTGGAGGAACGACCCTTCGCGATCTGGTATGAGTAGCTCATGTTGAGTGAAAAGTTGCCCGAGAACGCCTGGTTGAACGTGATCTCGAATCCCCTGGTCGAAGCGTAATCGAAGTTGATCGGGACGACGATGTCCACAAGGCTGATGCCGGTCACGTAGTCGAAAATGTCTTTATAGAACGCCCTGACGGCGAAAGCCATGTCGTCGGTGAACTGATCCTCGAACCCCGCCTCGTAGGCAACGGTGCGCTGGGGTTTGAGATCCGGATTTCCGACGAGCGTATTGCTGCTCAGGACCCGGTCGAACGGGTTTCGGAAATAATTGTCCCGGCCGGGGAACTGAAGGAAATGACCGTAGTTGAAATAGAAGACGATCCTGTCCGTCACCGGATAACCGATCGAGAGCCTTGGACTGAAATTCCCGTGTGTGGCGTAATAGAGAAAGGAGCTTCCCCCGGAAAGCCGCTTGAAATCTGTGAGTTCACCGACCGCGTTGACATTCCGCTCGGCCCACTGCGCCCTGAACCCGGTCGCCGCCTCCCAGTCCGCGATATACGTCGGATCGTAAACCTGCCTTCCGATGTCGAACCAGTCGTACCGGATGCCGACGTGGAGATTCAGGCCGGAAAATTCGATGTTGTCCTGGAGGAAGAGGCCGCCGCGGTTGGGATAATTCCGCATGAATGCGCGATACTGGCCGTAGCCGGGGTAGTCACCGCGGTCCGTATTGACGCGCGAGGGGTACGGGGGGTTCACCAGGTTTCCCGACGAATCCGAAATGGGAGCGGTGGGCCGGGAGATCTCCGTGGAATTGATTTCCTCGAAGTTCAGTTCGAAACCGGTCTTCAGGAGGTGCAGCTCGTGCACCTGGCTGTTGAAATCGAAACGCATCGACCAGACGCCCGTCTCCGAATTGTACCATCGCTGGCCGGTGCTGACATCGATGAATCCGTCGTTGTTGATGTCGAGGTTTTCATAGGCCGCGGAAAACGCCGGAGGCGCCGTGCCGGCGATGTCGTTGCCGTCCTTGGATTCAAGCTTCGCGAGGTATAATTTTAAAAACGATTTACCCCCGGGGAAGAAGTGCGTCCATCCGAGGTTGTTCTGGATTGAAAAACCGGCCCCCAGCGCGGATGAATCCGCCCTGTATTTCCACGGCTTGTTATAGCCGTGATTCGAGGTCAGGCTGGCCCGGTACCCGTAACTGACCTGGTCTTCGCCGCTGATGTCGTATTTCAGTTTCGAATTGAAGGTGAACGAATTGTTCTGGTTGTCCGCATACCTGAACCCGAGGCCGTTCATCAGGCCGCCGAGGAAACCGTTGAGTTCCACCCTCCGTTCGAGTGGATTGTAGAATTCATTCTTGATAAAATTGAACGGCCCGTCGCTTTTGCTGACGTCCGAGCTCAGGAAAAAAGTCAGGTCGCCTGGGAGATCGACCCCGAGACCGGGGAGGAGGAACTTGCTGAGAGGTTCGGGCCCGCCGAAACTGAAGGACGAATACCATTCGTTCTGGTTCGTCCTGGCGATCTTGTCCGTCCTGTACTGCATCGAACCGTTGAACCTTTCACCCCCCGATTTCGTGACAATATTGATAATGCCGGACTGGGCGTTGCCATAGTCGGCGTCGAACCCGCTCGTCTGAACGCTCACCGATTGGATGGCGTTCGCCGAGACGGACAGCCCGCCGGCACCCCCCCCCACGACGCCGGTCTGGACGCCGGCGTAGAGGTTCGCGAGATCCGCGTTGAGGGTCGCGGTCGTCTGGAGCTCGCCGGAATTACCGACGATGTTATTGGTCGGGATGCCGTCCACGAGATACTGGACTTCGTTCGCCCGGCCGCCTCTGAGAAAAAGGTTGTTCCCCTGCTTCACCACGCCGGCCTGCAGTTTCAGGACGTCCTCCACGGTCTTCACGTTGGGGATGCTTTCGATCGCCTCCTTCGACACCGTCTGTGTGCCGGAGGTGACCTGGGAGTTGACGAGTTGCTGGTCGGCCGTCACGGTGACGCCCGAGAGCTGGACCTCTTCCGTGATCAGCTGGAAATTCAGCAGGGTGGTTTCGTCGGCGCCGATCTTCACGTCCTTCACCTCGTTCTGGGCGTAGCCGATGGCGCTCACCCGGACGGAGTAGGAACCGATGGGCACACCGATGATCGAAAATTTTCCGTCCGGATCGCTCGTGCCGCCGCGGGTAGTCCCCACGACGAGGATGTTCACGCCGAAGAGCGCTTCACCGGTGGCCCTGTCGGTCACCTTGCCCACGATTTTTCCGGTGTTGCCCGCCAGTGCGGAGGCGTGCATCAGCATCAGCGCCGTGCCGGCAAACAGGACGAACTTCGAAAACTTTTCCATGGTGCTCTCCTCGGAGAAGGGAATATTATAGATGGTTGAGATCCTGGAAGGTCCGCCTCAGGACCTCCAGGGCCGCCGCCTGTTCGGTGTAGTACAACGGGAATCCCAAATAAACCACATCGTAGGTCAGACCCAGGTACCTGATGCCGATCACCGACCCTTCCACAAGCTGGGGCGGGAAGGGCAGCACTGCGTTGTCATGCAGCGCGTCGTAACGGTAGATGATTTCCCCGAACCCGTACGCCTGGTAGCCGTTGAAAGCCGCCAGCGCCCCGTGCCAGGCGGTGTCGAGTTTCGCCGTGTCAAGCGGGGCGTCAGGGTACTGGACCGGATCGGGGATCGTCTGATGTTTCGCCCCCACGTATTCCGGAATGGTGATTGCGAACTGGTTCAGGATATGGAGGATGTTGTTCCAGAAAGGCGCGTTCGACGGCATGTTGTCGGGACGCGTTACGTTCCAGCCGTTGATCAGGAGTTTTCCGCCGGCATAACAATAGGCGATCATCTTCCCCTGGGAACTGTTGGCCAGGCTCGGAACCCTGTTGAAATCGTTCCCGACATCGGCGACCACGTGGACCAGGCTGTATTTCCCCAGCACGCCCAGACCCGGCCACGTGCCGGTGAGGCTGAAATTGTAATCCACATCGAAGATATCGTACTTCCCCGCCAGCCCGAGCGAATTATAGAGATCGACATAGTACTGTTTGACATCTTCGCGTGAAGGCTTGTAGGGGGGCACTGCGAGCGTATCCCAGTTGAAAACGTTCATGATCAGCAGGATACGCT
>DATEDB010000378.1:0-4913 GCA_035286625.1 Bacteroidota bacterium | reverse complement strand
GATTCCGGGACTTACGTGGTGCCGCCTTTCGACGTGTACTATCGCGGACCGTCGGACACCGCCGTCCGGATGGCTCAGACGGCCCCTATCGTGGTCTTCGTGCACGGGGTGGACGTCGACACCTCGGCGGATATACGCGCCATCAAGCCCCCCCTCGACGTGCCCCTCACGTTCGGGGAGATCCTGCCCTGGGCTCTCGCCGTGGTGGCGGCCGTCGGGCTGATCTGGCTCGTCAATTATTATATGAAGAAACGCAGGAGGGGGGAGAGATTCATCCCCGCCCCGCCCCCGCGGCCGGCGGACGAACTCGCGCTCGAGGCGCTGAGGGCGCTGGGATCGGAAAAATTATGGCAGCGGGGGAAAATCAAGGAATATTACACGGCCATTTCGGACGTGGTCCGGACCTATATCGAAAACCGGTTCGGGATGCCGGCGATGGAATCCACCTCCGACGAGATCCTCGCCGATACCCCCCGGTCGGGGGTCGGAGAGGAGGCCGTCGCGCAACTCAGGGATGTTCTTTACAGATCCGACCTGGTCAAGTTCGCGAAATTCATCCCCGGCCCCGACGAGAATGAAAAAAGTCTCGCGGAGGCTGTGTCTTTCGTGGAGCTGACCCGCGTTTACGCCGCGCCGGCCGACCGTGTCCCGGCCGGAGGCGGGTCGTGAAGTTCGCCGACCCCGGATATCTGTACCTGCTGCTGATCGTGCCGGTCATGCTCGGCTGGTACTTCCGGCGCGGCCGGAAACAGTTCCTGAACCTGCGCATCCCGTCGGTGCGATCCTTCCCGGCGGGGGAAGGAGGCTGGCGGGTGAGATTCCGCCACCTTCCGGCTGCGCTGAGGGTCATGGTCTTCTCATTGCTGGTTGTGGCCCTCGCCCGGCCGCAGACGACCTCGGAAGGGGAAAACGTGACGACGGAGGGGATCGACATCGTCCTGGTGACGGACGTTTCCGGAAGCATGCTCGCCGAGGATTTCCGTCCGAACAGGATCGAGGCCGCGAAAGCCGTGGCGGAGGAGTTCGTGGACAGCCGGCCCGACGACCGGATCGGTCTGGTGGTCTTCGCCGGAGAGAGCTTCACGCAGTGCCCCCTCACCCTCGACCACGAGGTGCTGAAGACTCTCATCGGCGGCGTAAAATCCGGCCTGATCGAGGACGGGACCGCCATCGGGATGGGACTCGCCACGGCCGTGTCCCGGCTGAAGGACAGCCGGAGCAAGAGCCGCGTCATCATCCTGCTCACCGACGGGGTGAACAACAGGGGGTCGATCGACCCGATGACGGCGGCGGGGATCGCTTCCACCTTCGGGATCAGGGTGTATACCGTGGGAGTGGGGACGATTGGAACCGCCCCCTACCCGGTCCAGACCCCGCTCGGGACGCAGTACCGGAACATCCCGGTCGAGATCGACGAGGGACTCCTGAAAAATATCGCCGATCAGACGGGCGGCAGGTATTTTCGAGCCACCGACAACAACACGCTGAAAAGTATCTACGAGGAAATCGACAGGCTCGAAAAATCGAAGATTGAAGTGACGCAGTTCAGGCGGCACAAGGAGGACTTTTACACCGCGGCATCCGCCGGAGGCCTCCTCCTCCTGGCGGAAGTCCTGCTGTCCCTGACCCTCTTCCGGAAAATACCCTGACGACATGATCCGGCTGGCCCATACCGAATTTCTCTACGCGCTGCTCGTCCTCCTGCCGCTGGCCGGGATATACGTCTACGGGGCGGCGCGCAGGAAAAAAATGATGGGGCGTCTGGGGGAGCCGGCGTTGCTGGCCTCGCTCGTCCGGTCGCCGGGGAAATACAAGCGTCCGGTGAAGTTTTTTCTGATTTCGGCCGCCGCCGCGTTTTTAATCACGGGCCTGGCGAACCCGCAGATCGGCACGAAGCTTGAAGAGGTGAAACGCGAGGGTGTGGACGCGATGATCGTCCTGGACGTCTCGAACAGCATGAAGGCCGAAGACATCAAGCCGAGCCGGCTCGACCATGCGAAACAGAATATCTCGCGAATGCTGGACCGGCTGGGGAACGACAGGGTGGGGCTCATCGTCTTCGCGGGGCAGAGCTACCTCCAGCTCCCCCTCACCACGGATTACCCGGCGGTGCGTCTTGTGCTCAATACTATCGATACCGACGCGGTGCCCGTCCCGGGCACGGCGATCGGTTCGGCGATACGCCTCGCGATGGAATCGTTCATCGCCGGCGAGACGAAGCACAAGGTTATTATATTGGTGACCGACGGCGAAAATCACGAGGACGACGCGCTCGCCGGGACGGAGAAGGCCAGGAAGGAGGGGGTGGTGATCCACACGATCGGCATGGGTTCGCCAGAAGGATCCCCGATCCCGGTCTATTCCGGGGGCTCGCTGACCGGGTTCAAAAAAGATGCGGCCGGGTCCGTGGTCATCTCGAAGCTCAACGAGGACATGCTGAAGCAGATCGCCGACGAGGGGGGCGGGGTGTATGTCAGGGCCACCAACCAGCAGAACGAATTCGACGAAATCTTCAGACGGATCTCCTCCATGGAAAAGAAGGAATTCGGCTCGAAAATCTTCACCGATTACGAGGACCGGTTCCAGTATTTCATCGCCATGGCCCTGCTGTTTCTGCTGGCGGAGTTTTTCCTCTCCGAAAGGGGAAGCGGGTGGGCGCCGGCGGCGAAACTTTTCAGTGTGAAACCGTGATGCGGCGCGCCGTCGTGATCGTCGCGGTGGTATTCGCGGCCGGTTCGCCCGCCCCGGGGCAGTCGGGGAGGACGCTCCTGCGGGAGGGTAACGGCCAGTATTCAGAGAAAAAGTATTCCGACGCCGAGGTGAGTTACCGGAAAGCGCTGGAATCCGTGGACGATGTCGAGACGGGACGGTTCAACCTGGGCGACGCACTCTACGAGCAGGGACGCTACGACGAGGCCATCGGCCGGTACGAGGATGTTCTCGGGTCGGCGAAAGATGACGGGATCCGGGCCCGGGCGTACCATAATATCGGCAACGCGAAACTGAAAAATAAGAAATACGAAGAGAGTATCGATGCCTACAAGGAAGCGTTGAAAATCAACCCGGCCGACGACGACACGCGATATAATCTGGAATACGCCAGGCGGATGCTTCAACAGCAACAGCAGCAACAGAAGAAACAGGACCAAAAAGACGACAAAGATCAGAAGGACAATAAAGACCGGCAACAGAAAAAAGAAAACAACGATAAGAAGCAGCAGGATAACAAAAACCGTGAAGACCGGCAGAAACAGGACCGGCAAAAGCAGGAAAAGCAGAATCAGCAAAATAAAGAAGAACAACGACGCCGGCAGGAAACCCCGAAGGACCAGATCTCGAAGGCCGACGCGGAACGCATCCTTGAGGCGCTCAAAAAACAGGAACAGGACGTCAAAAAGAAATTGCAGAAACATGCGCCCGTCCGTGTGAAAACGGACAGGGACTGGTAAAGCCGGGATATGAGCACCGGACAACAATACCGCCCCTTCGGCGCCATCGTCCTGGCGGCGCTATCCGCCGCGCTCTGTGTCCGGGTGAGCACGGCGACTGCGGCGCAGGATGTGACGTTCCAAACGTCTGTGGACCGGACAAGCATCTCCATGGGAGAGCGCGTCAGCGTCGGGTTTGTCCTCTCGGGGAGCCGCTCCGGGAATAATTTTCAGCAACCCGATTTCAGGGACTTCACCGTGCTCACCGGTCCGAACACGTCCACCGGCATCCAGATGATCAACGGATCGGTAAGCAGCTCCCTCACCTACGGCTACCTCGTCGAGCCGAAACGCGAGGGACAGCTCACCATCGGGCCGGCCACCATCGACGTCGACGGGAACCGGTACGCCACGGCCCCCGTCACGATCACGGTCGGGAAGGCGGCGGGGTCGCAACCGCGGGCGGGGGGACAGCCCGGCGTTCAGGCGACCGGCGACGATGCGGGCGGCCAGATCGGGGACAACCTGCTCCTGCGCCTCGAGCTCGACCGCCGCACGGTCTACCAGGGTGAGCAGATCACCGCTGCCTATAAGATCTACACGAGGGTCAACGTCGTCAATTACAACCTCTCGAAAGTCCCGGCGTTCACCGGATTCTGGTCCGAGGATATCGGTGTCCCCCAGCAGGTCCAGCTGGCGACCGAAACGTTCGAGGGGAAGCAATACCGGGTGGGCGTGCTCAAGAAGGTGGCCCTGTTCCCGCAACGGAGCGGATTGCTCGAGGTGGGTCCGATGAGCGTCGAATGCGTGGTCCAGGTGCAGTCACGGCGGAAATCCAACGATATTTTCGACCAGTTTTTCAATGATCCGTTCTTCGGAAATGTCCGGAACGTGAACTACACCGTGGCGACGAAGGCGGAAAAAGTGACCGTGAAGCCGCTGCCCGCCGACGGTATCCCCGCCGGGTTCGGCGGGGCTGTGGGGAGTTTCAGCATGGAGAGCGGGGCCGACAAGCAGCAGGTCAGCGAGAACGAGGCGGTGACCTACCGGGTAAAGATCTCGGGGACCGGCAATATCAAGCTGCTGGAGGCGCCGGGACTGAATCTTTCCCCCGACATCGACCGGTACGACCCGAAAGTCTCCGATCAGATCAGCACACAGAAAGAGAAAATCTCCGGCACGAGGACCTTCGAGTACCTCCTGATCCCCCGTCACGCCGGGGCTCAGCGAATACCGCCGGTCTCGTTTTCCTATTTCGATCCCGACAAAAAAGCGTACGTGACGATCACCGGGAAGGATGTCGCGCTCTCGGTGTCGAAAGGGTCCGCCGGCGCGGAGGGCCTCGTCGCCGGGGCCGGAATCAGCCGCGAAGACATCAGGCTTCTGGGCGAGGACATCAGGTTCATCAAAAGCGACGATGTCTCCCTGGAGAAACGGGGGAGAAGGTTCGCCGGTTCGTCCATTTTCTTCGTTTCCGCGGCCGCT
>DATEDB010000377.1:0-3541 GCA_035286625.1 Bacteroidota bacterium | reverse complement strand
CGGCATACACGAACCCCCCGCTCAACCGGTCTATTTCGACGATGCGGTGATCGGGCGTCGTGGGAGTGATCATGAACACCGCCGCGATCCCGGATTTCGCCGCGCTCTGACGGTACCCGGCGCTCTCTTCGATCGGCAGGTCGGGGATGATCATACCGTCGACGCCGGAGATCATCGCGTCGTTCATGAATGCGGCCATCCCGCGGGAGAAAATGGGGTTAACATAACCCATCAATATAATCGGGACCCCTGTAGATTTCCTAATTTCGGCGACCATGGAAAATACGCCCGCGGGGGTCATGTGCATCGCCAGCGCCTGATGGGAGGACCTCTGGATTACCGGCCCGTCGGCGAGCGGGTCCGAAAAGGGGATGCCGATTTCAATCACATCCGCGCCGGCTTCAACCACCCCGGCGGCGAGCCGGACAGTCATCTCGGACGATGGGTAGCCGGCGGTCAGAAACACCGAGAGAAATTTTCTTCGGGCCGGCCGGAGATCGCCGAACGTGGATCGGAACCGGTTCACCGGGGCTCCGCCTCCGTCCCGGCGGCGATCACGCCCAGGTCCTTGTCCCCGCGGCCCGAGAGTCCGACGACGACAATCTGGCCGGGACGGGTGCCGGGCATGCAGTGTTCGAGGTGGGCGATGGCGTGGGCGGATTCGAGGGCCGGGAGGATCCCTTCCAGGCGGGCGAGTCTCCGCGCACCTTCCACCGCCTCCGCGTCGGTGGCCGAAGCGCAGGCGATCCGTCCGGCATCCTTCAGGTAGCTCAGTTCCGGTCCCACGCCGGGATAATCGAGGCCGGCCGATATGCTGTGCGCGGGCGCGATCTGTCCGTCCGGGTCCTGCAGCAGGTAGCTCATCGACCCGTGCAGCACCCCGGGCCTCCCGGCGGAAAGGGCGGCGGCGTGCCGGGTGGTGGCCAGTCCCAGGCCGGCTGCCTCCACCGCGACGAGCCGTGTCTCTTCGCCGAGAAACTCGTGGAACAAACCGATGGCGTTGCTCCCCCCCCCGACGCAGGCCACCAGGACGTCGGGGAGCCGGCCTTCTTCGGCCATGATCTGCCCCCGGACTTCCCTGCCGATGACCGATTGAAAATCGCGGACGATCATCGGGTACGGATGGGGGCCCACCGCCGAACCGAGAATATAGAATGTATCTTCGACGTTGGCCACCCAATCACGGATCGCCTCGCTGGTGGCGTCCTTCAGCGTACCGCTGCCCGCCGATACCTCCCTGACCTCCGCTCCCAGGAGATTCATCCGGCGCACGTTCGTTTCCTGCCGGCGCATGTCCTCGGACCCCATGTAGACCACGCAGGCGAGGTTCATCAGCGTGGCCACGGTGGCGGTGGCCACCCCGTGCTGGCCTGCCCCCGTTTCGGCCACCACCCGGCCTTTACCCGAGCGCTTCGCCAGTAAACCCTGTCCGAGGGTGTTGTTGATCTTGTGCGCGCCGGTGTGACAGAGGTCTTCTCGCTTCAGGTACACCGTTCCCCGGCCGTAGCGCGCCGCCAGGTTGTCCGCCCGCAGAAGCGGTGTGGGCCTTCCGGCGAAATCCCTCAGGAGACGGTGGAGTTCCGTGCGGAAGGCTTCGCCGCCGGCCACCTCCCGGTAGAGATTCTCGAGGTCGGTGAGGGGAGTCATGAGCGTCTCCGGCACGAACCTGCCGCCGAATATCCCGAAATGTCCACTCCTGTCGGGAAGCGTTTCAGTTATCCGGTTCATGAGGCCTCCCGCTGGCCCGTTTCCGGGACGCAAAAACTGCGGTCCATGACCTCCGAGAGTTTCCGGAGCCGGTCCATCAGGGCTTTCAGCGTGGAGGGCTTGAGGGACTGGTACCCGTCGGAGAGCGCCGCCTCGGGGTGCGCGTGCGTTTCGATGATCAGCCCGTCCGCGCCCGCGGCCACCGCGGCCATCGCCATGCTGGGGACGGCGTCCCACACACCCACGCCGTGGCTGGGATCGACGATCAGGGGGAGATGGGACTGTTTTTTAATGATGGGGACCGCGTTGAGGTCCAGCGTGAACCGTGTGGAGGGTTCGAACGTCCGGATCCCGCGCTCGCAGAGGATGACGTCGTAATTTCCGCCGGAAAGGATGTACTCGGCGGCCATAAGGAATTCTTCGATGGTCGCGGAAATGCCGCGCTTCAGCAGCACCGGCCTCTGTGTTGTCCCGAGCGCTTCGAGAAGCGAATAATTCTGCATGTTCCTCGCCCCCACCTGGAGAATGTCGGAACACCCGGCGACGGCGGGGAGGGTGACGGTGTCCCTCACCTCCGTCACGATTTTCAACCCCGTCAGGCTCCGCGCCTCGGCAAGGTATTCGAGGCCTTCGAGTTTCATTCCCTGGAAGGAATAGGGCGAGGTGCGGGGTTTGTAGGCTCCCCCCCGGAGGAATTTCACTCCCAGCTCCTTCAACATCCACGCCATCTCGATGATCTGTCCGCGGCTCTCGACCGAACAGGGCCCGGCGATGAAGACGATTTCCCGGCCGCCGATTTCCTCGCCCCCGACCCGGACGACCGTATCGTCTTTCTTCATTTCCCTGCTCACGAGCTTGTAGGGCTTCGACACCGCGATCGCCTCGGCGACCCCCGGCAGGTTCAGGAAGAGGCCCGGATCGAGTTTCGACCGGTTTCCCGTGATACCGACGGCGACGCGACGATCACCCGGGATCTCGTGAGGGACATATCCGAGATCGCGCACTTTACGGACAACCCGTTCGACGTCGGGCCGCCCGGCATCTATTTTCATGATAATCAACATGGGTCAATTCCTAAAGATCGTAATGATCGTGGATTGCGCGACAAAATTCTCTGACTTTCGCGGGGTCCTTGACGCCCGGGCGCAGTTCGGTCCCCGAACTGACATCCACCCCGAAGGGTCGGACCCTGGTGATCACTCCGCCGACGTTGTCGGCCCTCAGCCCGCCCGCAAGGAAGCACCTGGACGCCGCCGCGCACGAGGCGGCGAAATCCAGGTCGGCAAGCACTCCGGTCCCGCCATGCTTCCCCGGAGCGCATCCGTCGACCATCGTCGCGAACACCGTGAACACCACCGGTCCCGGCCAGGTTTCTCCGGGCAAGGAGGGGCGCACAACCTTGATGACCGGGAGGGGGAGCCGCCTGCAAAATTCCGGGGATTCGTCACCGGCGAGCTGGGCGATCCGGACGCCTGAGATATCCGCGATCCGTTCGACGACGCCCGGCCCGGGATCCACAAACACTCCCACCGGGGTGACGTGTTCCGGGAGGTCCCGGATGATCCGTCCGGCGGATTCAGGGGAGATCGCCCTCGGGCTCCCCGGGTGGAACACGAACCCGAGATAGTCGGCTCCCGCATCGTGACTCAGCCGGGCGTCGGCCGCGGAGGTGATACCGCAGATTTTAATCCTGACGGAGCTCATCGAGCAATTCCCGCAAAGCTGTTCCGGGTTGATTCTCTTTCATAAAATATTCGCCCACAAGGACAGCTGTGGCGCCTGCGTCATGTACGGTCCGGATGTCCTGAGCGCCATGGAGACCGCTCTCGCTCAC
>DATEDB010000376.1:0-3429 GCA_035286625.1 Bacteroidota bacterium | reverse complement strand
CCGCAGCACCCGCCCACGATGGAAACTCCCGCTTCGATCAACTCGATCGTCTTTTCAGCGAAGTATGAGGGAGATTCGGGATAGATCACGTCATCCCCCTTCGGCTCCGGGAGGCCCGCGTTGGACTGTATGACGATCGGTAGGCCGGTCAGCTTCCTCATGTGGCGGGCTATCCCGATCATGGTATCGATGCCGTGCCCGCAGTTCGATCCGACGATGTCCGCGCCCGCGCCGCTCAGACCTTCGATTGCCTGTTCGATGCCAACGCCCATGATGGTGTAATACCCTTTCGGGATCCTGTCGAAAGTCATCGTCGCCATCACCGGGGTCGACGGTGAAACCGATTTTGCCGCCCTCACGGCCAGCGACGCTTCCCGGAGATCGGTCATCGTTTCGACGCACAGGAGGTCGACGCCGGCCCCGGCCAGCGCGGACACCTGTTCCCGGAAACTCTTCGACATTGTTTCTTCTTCGAGAGTTCCGTACGGTTTCAACATTTCCCCCGAGGGGCCGCAGGAACCGGAAACGTATGCCCTGCCGCCCGCCGCCTTTTTTACACAGGAGACCGCGATCCGGTTGATCTGTGCGGTTTGTGTTTGAAGCCCGTAATGGGAAAGCTTGAGGGGGGACCCGCCGAAGGTGTTCGTTTGAATGATGTCCGCGCCGGCCCCGAGATACAGCGCTGCAATCTCCTCGAGCATCTCCGGATGCGTAAGATTGAACGACTCGGGACAATCCCCGGGCCGCAACCCCCTCCGGAATAACATCGTGCCCATCGCGCCGTCGGCGACGAGAATTTCGCCGGAGCGCAGCCGTTCAAGGATCGGCTTCATTCAGCCGCCCAGCAGGGCATTCACGCATTCGACGCTCCTGGCGGCATCGTACGCGTACGCGTCGGCGCCGATTTCGTCGGCATAGGCCTTTGTCACCGGCGCGCCGCCGATGATGGTTTTAATCTTCCCCGCGAGGTTTTTCCGGCGCAGCAGGTCGATGACGGTTTTCATCGTCGGCATCGTTGTGGTCAGCAGCGCGGACATGCCGATCACATTCGCCTCCTCATTCACGGCCGTTTCGATGAATTTCTCCGGCGGGACGTCCTTGCCCAGGTCGATGACTTCGTACCCGACCCCTTTCAGCATGATCCCGACCAGGCTCTTCCCGAGATCGTGCAGGTCGCCCTTCACCGTCCCGATGACGATCCTCCCGCGTGCGGGGATGCCTTCCTTCACAAAAAGCGGCTTCAGCTCGTCCAGTCCCGCGTACATCGCCTTCGCGGCCATCAGGACCTCGGGGAGGAAGATCTCGTGTTTCCTGAACGCCTCGCCGACGACGTTCATCCCGGAAATCAGCCCGTCGTCCAGGATGGTCTTAGGATGAATCTTTTGTGCGACGGCCTGTTTCGTCAGCGACAGGACCGCCTCATCCTCTCCGAGCTGGAGTCGTTTCGATAGCTCCTTCAGGATTTCCATACAATCCCTCCCAAGGTTGTTTAACCAACATACGACAATCTATCCCTTCGCTCCAGGCACGTCTGCTCTTTGCACGTACGGCAGAAACTGAACCCGTTGTCGAAGCTGTGAATCGCCTTCGTGCCGTGGACGAGGACCCCGGTGGCCGATTTCAACGGGGTCATCAGGGACGAATCGTTCAGCGATATCCCGATCCGTTCCGGGTGAAGGTACAGGAACACTTTCTTCTGCGCGCTGATGTGCCAGCCGCAGTATCCCGGGCTGTAGTTCAACACCACGCTTCCGTCCGCCGCCCGGCCTTTTCCGGCAAGTTCTCCGGCGAGAAGGTTTTCGAGGTACCCTATGGAATTTTCCACCGCCAGGGACGCCACCGTATCGAGCATCGAGCCGAGCGCGAAATCGTTTTTCCCGAAGAACCCCGTGATTCTCCGGCTTACCCGCTGACCCATCGTCAGGACGAACAACACCAGGCGGTCCGCCTGCGGGTAGATCGTCTTCAGCGGCGCTTCTTTCTCGTTATGGCCTTCGCCCCGGAATATTTCGTCAAAATCATTCCTGGAAACCTCGCGGGTGATGCAGAGTGGACGCGCGTCGGAAGAAAACAGACCGAGCGATTTATCGACCAGGAATTTGATCTTATCGCTGATCACCGCGTTTCGGGGCATTCCCTGATCGTGGAGGATATCCTCCACTGAAGGGATCATCCCGTCAAGCGGGATCTGCACCTGATCGGTCACGGGGTTCTTCCGGGAAGGGTGTCCTGTCCGTGGCGCCCGGCGTATCGTTCCATGATACCGACAAGTTCCTTTTTCGCGTCCCCCGGCAGGGGCGCGGGCTGATAGCTGTGCAGCAACCTTTCCACTTCGCGGCGCGTCCTCCCGTCCATCGTCGACGACCCTTCTTCGGTCCACCGGGCGTTGTTGGCTCTGTTGATGACGGGGCCCGGGAAATAGATCTCCTCCTTCAGATATTTCCTGGTATGTTTCGAGATGAGGAGGTGCCCGCTCGTCAACAGCTCCTCGAAACGGGGGAGCGCGGGAAAATCTTCCTTCGGTTCGATCCCCCTCACCAGCCTGAGGGCCATCCCGCAGATTTCGTTATCGATGACGAGTTTCTCCAGGCTTATGCAGCTTTCAAAATCGAGCATGCCGGGCCCGGAGATGCTGTTGATGCCGGACAGCGCGGCCAGCGTCGCACCCATCCCGGACTCCAGCCCGGCCTGGACATCCAGCTGTTTCGAATCGGTCAGCGAGATGTAGGCCTGTGTCGGCATCCCGAGATACTTGCCGATTTCATTGTACGCGCAGTCGATCATCATCGTCTCGGCGGCGCCCATCGGAGTCGATTCGTACCGGTAGTCGAAGATGGCGGGGGAACCGCCATACAGGATGGGCGTGCCCGGGTTGGCGAGCTGGCTGAGCACGATCCCGCTGAATGTTTCGGCCGTATGCTGAACCAGCGTCCCGACCAGCGTCACGGGGGCGACAAACCCGGAGAGCGGCATCGAAATGAATTCAACCGGGATGGAATGTTTTGCGCAGTCGAGCACGTTCTGGGATGTGACATCGCTCCACTTCAGGGGAGAGGTCGGGCAGCAGGAGAAGACCGCCAGCGGCATCTCCTTCAGTTCCCGGGCCGATCCCCGTACCGCGAGGAGCATCTCCTTCATGACGTCGAACGACTCGATCGTGAAAGTGCCGGTCACCACCGGTTTGGACGAATACAGCAGGCTGAGGAAGAGCCGGTAACTGTCGGAGACGTTTTCGACCACATCGGCGGGGATCATCGCGGTGCTCTGTGAGGCGATGTGCGGGAGCTGGTCGACGACCTTTACGTATTCGATGTAATCCGTCGTCAGGGGCCGGCGCATGGTCTGCATGCGCGGGTCGAGGTAGTTGAGGCCGGACGAACCCGGCGTGAAGTGGACGGTGTCGCCGGTGAAATCGTTTGTCTGTTTTCC
>DATEDB010000375.1:0-4900 GCA_035286625.1 Bacteroidota bacterium | reverse complement strand
CGAACAGGTTCACCGCGGTCGGTCGGGTACGGGCCAGCTCGTCGATCGCGAGGGCGGCCCGCGCCGCGGGAGTCGCGCCGGTGGTGACGGCTCCCGCCCCGATGCCGGGCGTGGAGGCGGCGAGAGCGACGGCGTACCCGGCGGCGATGCCGATGAGGGGGGCTCCCCTGATGCGCAGTGTCCGGATGGCCCCGGCGACGACGTGATAGTCGCCGGTTTCGATTGTGATTTCTTCGGCGGGCAGGCGCGTCTGATCGAGGAACCGGACTTTCCCGTCCCGCCAATCGATCGGCACCATCGCCTGCTCAGGGAGATGTGAGTTCTTCGTCAAACCGGGATAGCTCGCGGAATTCTCTGAAACGATCCTGGATTTCGAGGTAGGTGAGGTCTTTGAACCGGTCGAGGCTGAAGCTCTCGACGCAGAAGGAGGCCAGCGTGCTGCCGTAGATCACCGCCCTCTTGACGTTGTTCTCCGACAGATCGTCCGTGCGGGCGATCCAGCCGATGAAGCCGCCGGCGAACGCGTCCCCGGCCCCTGTCGGGTCGTTGATCGTTTCGAGCGGATAGGCCGGCGCGGAGAAGATGGTCTGTTCGGTCACCATCATGGCCCCGTGCTCGCCTTTTTTAATCACGACGATTTTGGGTCCCATCCGGATGATCGACTTCGCGGCCCTGATCAGGTTGGCCTCGCGGGTCATCTCCCTGATCTCGGCGTCGTTGAGGATCAGGACGTCCAGCAGCTTCATCGTGGCGCGGAGGGAATCCATCTTACCGGAGATCCAGAAGTTCATCGTATCGCCCACGACGAGCCGGGGACGGTTGATCTGTTGGAGCACCTTTCTCTGGAGGTCCGGATCGATGTTGCCGAGGCAGACATAAGTGGTTTTCCGGTACGATTCCGGAATGACCGGGTTAAACTTCTCGAAGACGTTCAGTTCGGTGTAGAGAGTGTCCCGGCTGTTGAGGTCGTAATGGTACCTCCCACCCCAGCGGAACGTCTTTCCCCCCTGGTCGATCTGCAGGCCTTCGAGGTCGATCTCGCGGCTCTCCAGGAACTGGAGATACTCCCCGGGGAAATCGTTTCCCACGACCCCGACCAGCCTGACCGGGGGGGCGAAATAGCTCGCGGCGGTAGAAATGTAGGTGGCGGATCCCCCGAGGACGTCTTCGACGCGACCGAAGGGGGTTTCAATGGTGTCTATGCCGAGCGAACCGACGACGAGGAGACTCACGTTTTATTCAGAAGGGGTGAATGACGTCCCTGTGATGATCAGCCCCAATGTACGAAATCGGTCGTTTCGATGCAGTAAAAATCGGCCATAAAAAAAGGGGTGTCATGAAAAAAAAGGGGCCCCCCGGGGGCCCCTGAAGATGCCTTCCATAACCGGAAAGATCCGGCCTCACCTGCTGCCGGGCATCGATCTCGGCTTCGGCAGCTCCTTGCGTGGAAATTTTTCGTCCATCATGGCCGCCCTGTAGACGAAGGTCGCCATGATGACCGCGGCCTGCTTCATATCCTCTTCCTGCACGCGATCGTAGAGATCCATCGTCGAATGATGTGTCCTCGTGCTGTACTCGATCTGGTCCTGGATGAACTGGAAACCCGGCAGACCGATCGCGTCGAACGAGAGATGGTCCGTCCCGCCCGTGTTCGACAGAGTGAGCGTATTCGCGCCAAGCGAGTCGAAATCTCCCAACCATTTGCGGAAAATGGGCCTCACCGCTTCGTTTCCCTGCATGTACACGCCCCTCAGTTTACCGCTCCCGTTGTCGTGGTTGAAATACACTGAGAATTTCGCGGCCTCGGGAAGATATTTTATCTCGCCCTGTCCATCCGGGACATCCTCGCGCGCCCCGAAGTGGGACTTCACGTAGGCTTTCGAACCGTTGAGACCCTGTTCTTCGCCGTCCCAGAGGGCCACCCGGATTGTCCTTCTCGGTTTCAGGTCGAGCGCCTTCAGGATGCGGATCGCCTCCATGGAGGCGGCCGAACCGGTGCCATCGTCGGTGGCTCCGGTGCCCCCGTGCCACGAATCGAAATGCCCCCCGAGCATGACCACCTCGTCGGCGAGGTCGGTCCCCGGGATCTCCGCTATCACGTTATAGAGGGAATCGACCTTCCCGAATTTCACGTCGAGATTCATGTCGAGCCTGGGTTTCTCGCCCTTTTTGATCATGCGCACCAGCCGGTTATAGTGCTCGATCCCGACCGCGATCTGGGGAATGATCTTCGGCGCGTTCGGTTCGTACGCCCCCACCCGTTTGTTCCACGGGGTGTCCGGGTGGGAGGAAATGCCGGCCTGCTGAACGAAGATGTTTCCGCCGTCACCCCGGCTCGGGCTGAGGATCGCGGCGGCCCCCTCCTTTTCGGCAAGCTCAAGGGCGTGATAGGCGACGAGCGCCCGCTGTTTCATCTCGTCGGTCTGCTGGAATCGGCGACGGCCCCCCCTGCGGTTGGCCGGATCGTCCGCGTTGGCCAGGCTCAGGAGATCGGCATCCGTGTCCCTGGTCGCTTCCGGCTCAAAATGCGCCTTCACACCACGGGGTTGGCCGATGAGAACGAAATTACCGCCGAGTTTTCCCCTGTAGGTATCGAGGGCGCTGTCCGTCTCGGCGTCGAGATAGACGATTTCGCCGGTCTTCCGCACCGACGGGGACCACGCCTTGGGAAAGGAGATGAGTGGAAAATTTCGCCGACCGATGACGTTTGCCGAATACTTCCGGAGTGTCCAGGCCCGGCCGAGCGGTGTGCCGCTCTCCAGATGGGGATGCTGCAGTCCCATCTTCGTGAGCCGCGCAACCGCCCAGCGCGCCGCTTCGGCATATTCCGGCGACCACGTCAATCTCGGACCGTGGACGTCGGTCATCTCGCTCAGGATATCCATCACCTGCGAACGGTTCATGCCCTCGTCGATGATCATCGCGACGACGGCCGAATCGGATTTTTCCTGGGAAACGGCCGTCACCGGGACGATCGCACATGCCAGGACCAGCGACAGTAGAAGAGTTTTCATACGCACCTCATGAATGGTAGTGTGGAAGTTGTGTTGTGGAGGACCGGGTGTACCTGATCTCTGAATCTCAGCGGACGCATACTCACAGACCCTCCTGCGCGATCACATAGGAAAGAATCGCCAGGGCCGCCGCCCCGAGTTCCAGTTCGCGTTCGTTGACTTTGTCGAATGTGTCAGAATCTGAGTGATGGTAGTCGAAATACCTGTGAGCCTCGGGCCGGAGTCCGACGCAGGGGACCCCCAGACGGCCGAGCGGGGAGATGTCGGCGCCGCCGCCGCCGGCCCTGATCCGGTCGGCGTCGATCGGGGCGAAGAGATAACTCCAGCGCGCCAGTTTTTCAACGATGGCGGAATCCATCGCGAGGATCGCCGGGTCGGTGCTCACGCCGAAACCCCTCGGAGCGAACCCGCCCGCGTCGGACTCTATGGCCAGGATATGTTTCTCGACACCCCTGACCCTGGAAGCGTAATCGACCCCCCCTCTCAACCCGTTTTCCTCGTTGATGAACAGCACCGCGCGGATCGTGCGCTTCGGCCGGAGCCCCGCCGCCCTGATCAGTCTCAATGCCTCGATCGATTGCACGCACCCGGCGCCGTCATCGTGCGCGCCCGTCCCCTTGTCCCAGCTGTCGAGGTGTCCCCCGACGACGATCACCTCGCCGGGAAATTCGCTGCCGCGGATCTCGCCGATGACGTTCGCCTGTTCAACGTCCGGGAGCGTCTCGCAACTCAGGCGCATCGAAATGCGCACCGTTTTTCCGGCCGAGAGGAGACTGTCGAGCAGCCGGGCTCCCACCGTGCTCACCGCAGCGGCCGGGACGTTCTCAACGGAATCGGCGTAATGCATCGCGCCGGTGTGTGGCACATCGTCGAGCCTGGTCGTCATCGATCTCACGAGCGCGGCGACGCCGCCCGCCTTCGCCGCCTCGACCGCCCCCTGTCCCCTCTGGTCGACGGCTCCGCCGTACGCCTCGAACGGGCTGATCTTTGCACGGTCCATCGGACGGTTGAAAAAGATGATTTTTCCGCGCGCCTTCTCTCCCATCGCGCGGAGCTCCTCGAACGACCGGACTTCCACGACCTCGGCCGTGAGGGTCCCGCCCGGTGTTGCGACGCTTCCGCCGAGCGCGCAAATTTTCAGGGGGATCCTGCCCCCGGCGCCCATCGGTTCGATGTATGCTTCCTCGACCGGTCCCCTCACCCAGTGGGGGACCATGAGTTTCTCGAGCCAGACCGAATCGAACCCCATGTCGAACATTTTTTGCCTCGCCCAGAGGATGGCCCGGTTGGCCTGTGGCGAACCGCTCGGACGCGCGCCCATAGAGCCTGTCAGTTCGGAGAGCATTTCGTACGCCCTGCCGGTGGCGAGTCCTCCCGTAATGATGGTATTGGCGACGTCCTCATACGGTTTTCCGGAGAGGGCTTCACCCTGCGGGGCGGCCGGAAGGGATGGTCCGGATCTCAGGCTGAGCAGGAGCAGGAGGAGGAGAATGTTTTTCACGCGCTACGGGACAAAGGGTTGAATAGTATGTTCGATGAAACCTCATGATGACTCCGCCGGGTGGAGCAGCTTCCCCGCCAGGAAGTGGGTCGGATCCGGTGAGCTGGGGATTGATATCGCGACGGAAAATCAGGTGAATATACTAAAAATCATGACAACGTCAATTGCCGGAGAGGGGCCGATGCGGGCCGGTCGGTGGAAAAACCCCCCCCCGAATGGGGCCCTGGAGGGACTTCCTGATTCATACTCCGCCGGAATCCCAGTGGGTCATCATCCCCCCCGGGGTCAGTGAAGCCTGGACAGGCCGGCCGCGGCTCTTCCTCTGACGATGAAGTCGTGCAGAAGGCGGAGCGATTCGCGCTGCGCGGGCCATGCCAGCATCTCC
>DATEDB010000374.1:0-6346 GCA_035286625.1 Bacteroidota bacterium | reverse complement strand
CCATGGCGGCGTGACGCTCCTGTTCGGCCAGGGACCTCAGCTCATTTTTCAACCGTTCCTTTTCCTCGATCATCCGGGCCTGCAGATCCTGGTGCATCTTGGTCTTCAGGTCACCTTCCAGCTGCGCGAGTTCCGATAGATGCTCCCCCTCGAGGCGGCGCTCCGTGCCGGCGATCTCGGCGGCGAGCCGATCCTGGTACTCCTTCTCGAACCGGAGCTTCATTTTTTCAAGCTCACGTTCGTTCTCCAGCCGCTGCTTCAGGAAGTTCTTTTCGAGGGCCGCCTTCTCGTCTGCCAGCAGCTTCTCCGCGCGCTCTTCAGCCTTTTTCAGTTCTTCGGTGTATTTCCTTTTATACTCCTCCTCCAGTTCCCTCCGGAGGTCCGCCTCGGCGATCGACGCCGTGGCCGAAGATATGGCCCGGGTCCCGGGATCGGGTGTGGATTCTCCGGCCCGACGGCCCGTCGCCGGAGGTGCGAGATCGCCGGATTCGTCTTCCGGGGAGCGTTTTTGCTGTTTCTTGAAAAGCGAGATGCGTTCCTCAAAGGCGTGGATGAACGGATTGTCCGGCTCGAGTTGTTTCGCGGCAGCCAGTTCCCTCATCGCGGCATCGAAATTCCCATCGATGATACATTTGTCCGCAGACCGGAGTCGTTGCCGGAATTCCGCGCGGATCTTGTCTCGTGATTCTGACATTTTTATTACTCCTTCCCCGTCGTGAGGGGATCCATCAATCCCTTCGATTTTGGGGAACTTTGGATAACTATCTGTAATTTAACATATTTTGGGTAAGGATATCCTTTTTTAGTTTAAAAATCAAGCTGGAGACCATACTGTTATTGACAATCTCCCGTATTAAATTTACATTTCCTTCCGATTTCAAAGGAAAGGAGGCTGGTCGGAAACATGTTAAAACACTGGTTTTTGGCCTGTGCGACATTCTCCCTGGTTCTCTTCATCTCCAGCACGTCGCCCGGACAGCAACTCGACGACAGGCTCGACGATTATATCCGGAAAATATCGGAGGGCCGCTATGAGGAGGTGCGAAGTTCCCTCCCGGGAGAGACGGCTCACCCCGGGCAGACCGATCCCGGTTTTATCTACCTCGAGGGACTCATCGCCCCGGACGGCACGACCGCGCTCAGGATGTTCCACCTTGTCGCCGACACGCTTCCTGAGGGCCCGTGGCGCGATGACGCCCTGGCCCGGATGTTTGAAATCTACACCAGGCTGAGCGACAGGCGCGGGGCCTCGGAGGTCCTCAGGACGATCAAATCCGATTATCCCAACACCCCCTACATCACCACCGGGTACCTCGACAGGGTAGGGACGGGGGAGGTATCTGATGATACCACCGGAAGGATCGTCGCGCTGTACGCCATCCAGGTCGGGGCATTCTCCGTGTTCGCCAACGCGGAGAAACTGGCCGCCGAGCTGAAAGCGAAGGGGTTCAGCGCCATCATTTACGACAACCTCCTCGACGGGAAACATCTCCTCCACCTGGTCTGGGTGGGACGATTCGACACCAGGGAGGACGCCCTGCCGGTGATGCAACAGATCGAACAGCTCACCGGAATCAGGGGCGTGTTGCGCGAGCAGATGATCTGGAGGCGGTGGTAGGCCGGCCCTCGGCCCGCGAGCCGACGCGACGGCGGGCCGGGTAATGCGGGCGGATCGATCCGCCGCCGGTTGGTTCAGATGGTTCAGACGGTTTTCGAAAAGATCGGCGTGTCTTTCCTGAGGGTCTCCAGATGGGGATCGAAGCACATCGCGATGTTCCGGACGATGAGCCTGCCCACCGGCGTGATGATGATCCGGTCTGTTTTCAATTCGATCAGTCCGTCGGCTGTGAACGGTCCGAGTTTCTGAAGGGCGCCCCTGAAATAGTCGTCGAACGAAATCCCGTAACGCCCGGCGATATCGTTTTTCATCACCTCGTTGTCGCACATGATCTTCATGATGACGTCGCGCCTGATGACGTCATCGGGGGTCATCCGGTACCCGGCGTGCGTGGGGATGCGCCCGCGGTCGATCTGCGCGAAGTATCCGCGCAGGGACTTCAGGTTCTGATGGTAGACCCCGCCCAGGAAGCTGATCGCCGACATCCCGAACGCGTAGAGGTCGCATCCCGCCTTCGTCGAGTATCCCTGAAAATTCCTGTAGAGCGTCCCGTTCCGTCGGGCAATCGCCAGTTCGTCGTCGGGCCGGGCGAAATGGTCCATCCCAACGTTTTCGTATCCCGCCCCGATAAGCTTTTCGAGCGTCATACAGAAAATCTCCAGTTTTTCGCCGGGCGGCGGCAAAGATATCTCGTCGAGGACCTTCTGGTGCGGCTTGAGCCAGGGAACGTGGGCGTAGTTGAACACCGCGAGGCGGTCGGGCGATAGACCGATCACCGTGTCCACCGTCCGGGCGAACTCTTCGACTGTCTGGTGCGGCAGGCCGTAAATGAGGTCGATGTTGACGCTCCTGAACCCCAGCTCTCGGCTCCAGTCCACCGCATCCCTGGTGATCTTTTCAGATTGGATGCGGTTGACCGCCTTCTGCACCTCCGGGTCGAAGTCCTGCACCCCCATGCTCGTGCGGTTGAACCCGGCCTCCCTGAAGGCCTCCATCCGGCCCTTCGTGAGTCCGCGCGGGTCGATCTCGACGCCCGCCTCGACGTCGTCGGCGTAGGCGAACACCGATTTCAGGAACCCGCCGAGGTCCCCGATGTCTTCGGCGCTGAGGTACGAGGGCGTCCCTCCCCCCCAGTGGAGTTGCGAAACTTTGCGCGCGGGGGAGACCATTTTTGCGATCGTGCCGATTTCCTTTTTGAGATACTGGTTATACGCGGTGATCTGGGTCGCGTCGCTGGTCACCTTCATGGTGCAGCCGCAGAAATAGCAGAGGGTGTCGCAGTACGGCAGGTGCACGTAGACCGAGATTGGGGAATTCTCACCCGGCTGATTGGTATCGCGGATTTCGGACAGATATTCTTCGGTGCTGAACTCCTGTGAAAATACCGGCGCGCTGGGGTAACTGGTATAGCGTGGGCCCGGAACGGAGTATTTTTTCAGTAGGTCGACGTCTGCGCGGGGTGCGGTCATGTTGATCTGGCTGGTCCGGAGTGTGGAGTAATTCTCCCCAAGTTTAATCATTTTCACACCGAATCGCCACTTCCCCGACGGGAGAAGAACTTGTTGCCATCATCGCGGTCGCCCGGGGGCCGTCATACCGCCCCATCGGGCCCGCCGATCGACGGGACGGTGACTGCCGGTCCCTTCTCCCGGCGGTGCTCCACCATATGCATAATCAGGTCGGCCAGCGTTTTGAGCCCCAGAAAAATCAGAAGGGTGCCGGTCGATTGGCCCCCGAGACTGCCGCCCGCTATGATTGTAATGTGCATCGGGAGGATTCTCGCGTACGGAAAGAACATCATCGTCCCGATATTCGGCCTGCGGGCGAAATCGACCTCCAGGTTGTGCCGGTAAGAATACTGGTGGTTGACGATAAAAATCGCGACACAGACGATCACGCCGATCAGGTTGAGACCTCGTGGGGGGGCCTCCCCGGCGAAGAGGAAGAAAAAATAGATGAGATGGAAAAATCCGTAATGGAAGGCGAAGAAGGCGGCCACCAGACGTTTGCCGGCACGCGTCTCCGGCACCGGACCGTCATTGAAGGTGAACCCGCTGGTCGAAAACTGCCGCAGGCGGAGCATCCTGCGCCAGTTGGAAAACCCTATCACAAGGCTCTGCGCCCAGTAGATCCACATGACTTCACTGAGGCTCCACCCGTCCACGACCGCGACGACCATCGTCACGAGGTTCGACAGGACCAGGTAGAATGACGACCGCTCGAATCTCAACATGGGCCGGCGGGGTTCCGACAGTGCCGTGCGATGCCCGGGGTCCCGGGGTTTGTGCGGGGAATCAGCATCATTTCCTCTCAAACACGCCCGTGCGGAAACCGTATTCCTCGTCGGCGATCGTGTCGCTCGGGTCCACGAATATCACCGTCGGGAACCCGTACCGCGCGTCGTACTCCACGGTGAAGACGGAAACGCTGTCCGGATTGACGGACTCGGCCACGTCGAATAACCCGTCGATCGATTGGAACTGGCTCCAGTACGCCGCAGGGAGCGTGAACCCGTTGCCAGCCTGGTAGACTTTGAAGACCTGCCTGTTCCTGACAACGACCTTTATGGGGATGCCGCCGTACGGACAAAAACAGGAGAGGACCTGCTCGATGGTGTAGTCGGT
The DNA here is from genome assembly GCA_035286625.1 of Bacteroidota bacterium. Classification (GTDB taxonomy): domain Bacteria; phylum Bacteroidota; class Ignavibacteria; order UBA10030; family SZUA-254; genus SZUA-254. The sequence continues at coordinate 2,104 of DATEDB010000374.1, read as the reverse complement.
GTATTTGTACGCCTCCCACCGCGCCATCGGATCGGCGATCGAGCTGTAATCCGGTTCGAGCCCGCCTTCGGAGCAGGACACCGACAGAAGGGAAACGGCAGCGCACATCGTTGCCAGAATTCGTTGAATCATCCTTTTTTCATCCTAAAACTTCGTGAACGATCGGCCGGTCGCCCGATGGGCACACCGATGGAAATAACGAGGAAAGGTAAGTAAATCCGGCCTCAGAAAGCAACAGGCAGGCCCCGAGCCGGAGACTATTCGTACCGCAGGGATTCCACCGGGTCGACGCCAGCGGCCTTCCGCGCGGGGAAGAGGCCGGCCAGCAGGCCGATCAGCGCGAGGATGCCGGTCGTCATCATCATGATGAATGGCGAGAGGACGGGTTTCCCGAGGAACTGCATCGGGCCGTCATCGGACGGGATGAGTTTCATGGCCGAAACCACCCCCCAGGAAAAGAGCAACCCGATCGACCCCCCGATGAACGCGATGAGTAGCGCCTGGAACACAAATTGCGCGAGGATGTGCCGTCTTTTGGCGCCGACGGCGATCCGGACACCTATTTCCCTGGTGCGTTCCTTGACGATCGCGTACATGACGTTCGCCACGCCCACTCCCGCGATCAGGAGCGTCAGAAAACCGACGGAAAACAGGAAGATCGAAATACCCAGGCCTATCTTCTCCCCGATTTTCTGGTTCTCGATGAAATCCCATACCCGGAGCGCCCGTTCGTCGTCCGGGCGGAAATGATATTTACGCCCCAGGACGCGGTACACTTCTGATTTCAGCTCTTCCTGCCGGTTGGGGTCCGACGGACGCACCACCAGGGAATTGACGTACGTGTTGCCGTATGTCGTTCGGAAAGTCGAGTACGGGATGATCGCCCGCTCATCATCCGGTCCGTTGTTCATGCTGGTCTGGAGTTTTCTCTGGAGGACCCCCACGACGATGAAAGGAAGATCGTCCACCATCAGCCGGTTCCCGACAGGATCTGTGTCGCCGAAAATATCCTTCGCGACCTTACCTCCCAGGATGATCACCCGCCTCTGCCTGGCAACGTCAACGTCGTTGAGGAATCTCCCGCCCGCCACAGGGTACATCCTGCGCATCTCTTCGAAGTACGGGTTCACACCCTCGCATTCGGTGTTGGTCGCGAACTTGTTAAAGGCAAGGCGCACGTTCCGCCGGTACTGCGGGCTGACCATGTCGATGGCGGGGATGGCCGCCTCGAGAAGCCCGGCGTCCTCCTCCAACAGCCGGATCCTGCGCCCCTTCGGCATCCCCTCGAATTGCATCCCCGTCTCTCCACCGTAAAAAATCAGGATCTGGTTGCCCGCGTTCAGCAGCCCCAGTTCCATCTGGGTTCCCAGCCCCTGGCCGAAGGATAAGAGAAGCACGACGGCCACGGTCCCCCACGTGATCGCGAGAATCGTGAGAAACGACCGCGTCCGCTGCGATTTCAGATCCTGGAAAAAATCCCTGAGCAGTTCGATCCACATATCAGGCCCGCAGGCAGTCCACGACGTTCAGGTTTGCCGCCCGCTTCGCCGGAAGGAGACCGGCGGTGAGACCTATCGCCGAGAGGAGCACCATCGTCGCCACGGCCACCTCGGGGGATATTTCGGGCGTGCCGACGTACTCCCTGATGGGGATATACGCCAGCGCCCGGGTAATCCCCACCGCCAGCGCGAAACCGGCGGACGACCCCAGCCCGATGATGAATATCGTCTCGAGGAAAAACTGCGTCATAATGCTCGATTTTTTCGCGCCGACCGCCCGCTTGATCCCGATCTCCTTCACCCGCTCCTGGACGACGATGTACATGATGTTCGCCACGCCGATCCCCCCGACCGCGAGGGTGAAGCTCCCGATCAGGCCGAGAAAAATGTTGAACGCGAGGAAAAAATAAAAGGCGAACTTGTCGAACTCCGCGGTGTCCCAGATCCAGACAGCGTCCTCGTCGGCCGGGTCGAAGCGGTATTTTTTCCCCAGGACCTCCCGGACCCGCCGGATGACTTCCTCGGACCTTGTGGGATCAACCGGCTGAAAAATGATGTTGTTGACGTAGCGGACCCCGAAGACCGACCTGAAGGTCGTGGCGGGG
>DATEDB010000373.1:0-4274 GCA_035286625.1 Bacteroidota bacterium | reverse complement strand
AACATCCCTCAGGAGGGCGAGAAGACGGTACGGAGTGTCCATGAGGATCATCGTCCGGGCCTCGTGGCGCAACGCGTGCAGCTCGGTTTTTCTCCTCCCGGATTTCGGGGAAAGAAACCCGCAGAAGACGAACCGGTCGATCGCGAAACCGCTGACGGTGAGCGCGGGGATGATGGAGGAGGGGCCCGGTACAGGCACAACCGGGATTGCCGCTCCGATCGCGCTCTGAACGAGAATAAGACCGGGATCGGATATCACGGGGGTGCCCGCGTCGGAGATCAGGGCGACGTTTCTGCCCGCCCTGAGGAATCCGAGGACATGCGGGGTCGCGGCCGCTTCGTTGTGCTCATTGAGTGTTTCGACGGTTTTGTCCCGGATACCGTAGTGGGAGAGGAGCCGTTCGCCCTCCTTCCGCTCCTCGCAGACGACCACGTCCGCTTCGCGCAGGACGTGCAGGGCCCGCAGTGTGATGTCGTCGTAGTGTCCGATCGGCGTGGAGACCAGGAAGAGCGTCCCGGATGGGGCCATGGCTCTCACCTACCGGTGTGGCCGAACCCCCCCGACCCCCTGTCGGTCTCACCGAGTTCGTCGGCGATCTCCCATCGCGCGGCGGCGACCGGGGCGACGACCAGCTGGGCGATCCGGTCGCCGCGGTGGACGACGAAGGGCGTTTTCCCGAAATTCGTGAGGATCACCTTCACCTCGCCGCGATAATCAGCGTCGATCGTTCCGGGGGCGTTCAGAATGCCGACGCCGTGCTTCACCGCCAGGCCGCTCCGGGGCCTGATCTGCCCTTCAAACCCGCCGGGGATCGCGAGCCTGAAACCGCATGGGATGAGTTCGGTCTCCCCCGGCTGCAGCGTCACCGGGTGCGTTACGGCCGCGCAGAGATCCATCCCCGAGGAACCGGGAGTGGCGTACACCGGGAGAGGTATGTCCTCGCCTGTGCCCGGGATGCGGGTGATGGTGATGGTGACGTTCACGCGCGCGATCCCCTCTCAGGACGCATGGATCGCGGCCTGCCCGGTGAGTGTGCGGAGAAATGTCTTGAAAAGATAGTCGCTGTCGTGGGGACCGGGAGAGGCCTCCGGGTGGTACTGCACGGAGAAGGCGGGCAGCGATTTGTGCATGAACCCTTCGTTGGTCCCGTCGTTGAGATTGACATGGGTGATTTCGATATGCGCCGGATCGAGCGATTCCGGGTCCACCGCGAAGCCGTGGTTCTGGGAGGTAATCTCGATCTCGCCGGTGAGCAGGTTTTTCACCGGGTGGTTCGCACCGTGGTGGCCGAACTTGAGCTTGTAGGTCCTGCCGCCGAGGGCGAGGGCCAGCAGCTGATGACCCAGGCAGATGCCGAAAATCGGTTTTTTCCCGAGGAGGTCACCGATGTTGCGGACGGCATACCGCACGGCGTCGGGATCACCCGGCCCGTTGGAGAGAAAGACCCCGTCGGGACTCATCGCGAGGACTTCAGGTGCCGGCGTATCTGCCGGAACAACGGTGAGGCGGCAGCCGTGGGCACGCAGCCGCCGCAGGATATTACGTTTCACACCGAAATCGTACACCACAACGTGGAATCTCGGCGAACCGGGATAGGCAGGCAGGGCGTAGGGGGTCAGATCGAGATCATCCCACCCGTAGGGTTCCCGGCAGGTCACCTCCCGGGTAAGGTCCAGACCTGTCATACCCGGCGAATCGAGGACCTTCGCGAGCAATTCTTTTTCATCCGACTCACCGGTCGAGATGAGGGCGCGCATCGCGCCCGACTGCCGGATGATCCGCGTGAGCATCCGGGTATCTACGCCCTGGATCGCGGGGATCTCCGCCTCCCGGAGCCAGGATCCGAGGCTGGCCCGGGCCCGGTGATTGCTGTAAAAGTCTGAATATTCACGGACAACGAACCCCGCCACCCGGGGGCGGGCGGACTCGAGGTCGTCGTCGTTGATTCCGTAATTGCCGATGAGAGGGTTGGTCATGGTCACGATCTGACCACAGTAGGAAGGGTCCGTGAGGATTTCCTGGTATCCGGTGAGGCTCGTATTGAAGACCAGCTCGCCGGTTGTTTCGGTGTCGGCGCCGAAAGACACTCCCCTGAACACATCTCCGTTTTCCAGAACAAGTCTGGCGGTCACGGCCGGGCCTCCGGGGTGAAACTACTTCGCAGAATCCCCTCCCGGCAATCCCAGCGCGGGTATGCGCCGGGCTGCCATTTCGGTGATCCCGAAGAGCACCGCGACATAAAAAAGGTCTCCGGCGAGCGTGTTCCTGAAGAACGGGACGGCCACTACGTAACATTCGACGAGTCCGGCCGTTGTCGGCATGTAGAGTCCGCCCGCCAGCCAGACGCCGAAATTCGTGAGGATGAAGAAGATGACCGATCCGGCGAGCGTGACGCCGGCCGTGTTTCGGATGCTCCTGTGATTCCGCAGCCAGAGCCCGAGCAGTCCGATGATCAGGAAGCTCCCGTACACCCAGCCGATGCCGTCATAGAATCCAATGATCGCGTCGCTCACCAGGAGGACGGCGAGCGGCAGGATGAACGCGTATTTTTTCTCGAAATACACGCCTCCGAACAGCGCAAGGGCCGCGATCGGCGTGAAGTTCGCCGGATGGGGAATCAGCCTCGAGAAGACGGCCATGACGGCCAAAATGAGAAGGAAAATGGCACGAATCATCTGGTGGATCTCCGAAAGTGGATCGAAACGAAATTCTCGGTTTTGCGCAATGTGTGTTCTGTCGCCCACATCAACGTGATTATACTCATAAATTCAGTCGGACGCAACTGAACCGATTGGCCGGAATTCGCACAGGCTCCGGACTGCGCCGGTTGTCTCCCCCTTAGTCCACGGGACTCCTCCCGGTGAATACGGGGTTCACCGAACCTTTTATCCGACGGGACGTACCGCTGTCCGGTGTGTAAAAATACGTTCGAACCGGATATTCGGGGGAGACGGTTCAGTCGTCCCCGGCTCAGTACGCCACGGCCGTCCCTCCCTCGCGCGGATCAGGGGCGCCCACGTAGACCCCGGTGGAAGGATCGATGTAAATCGCCTCGATCTGTCCGACGGTAGAACCGAGTTCATGCAGGTGGTGTCCGCGTCTCAGGAGGTCCGCAGAAATTTCCGGGGTGATCGCACCATGCTCAAACAGAAGGGTGTCCGGGTTCCACTGGTGGTGAAATCTCGGGGCGGAAACGGCCGGGCCGGGAGCCATGTCGAAGTCCACGACAGCGAGGATCACCTGGAGGACGGCCGAGATGATCCTCGCGCCACCCCGGGCGCCCAGGATGAGAACCGGCTTTCCGTTCTTTACAAGAATGGTCGGCGACATGGAGCTCAGGGGTCTTTTACCGGGCTCCACCATATTTTCTTCCCCCCCGACCAGACCGTACATGTTGGATGAGCCGGGTACGGTGACAAAATCATCCATCTCGTCGTTTAGAAAGAACCCCGCCCCATCCACCACAACCTTGCAGCCGAACAGATCGTTGAGTGTGGTGGACACCGACACGGCCATACCCTCCCGGTCGATTACCGCAAAATGCGTTGTCTCGGTTCCTTCCCGGCCAACGCCGGGAAACGCTGCCAGGGACTCCGCCGGGACCGCCTGCAGGGGGTTCATCGCAAACCTGCCGCCTCCGTCCGGTCCCTGCGCGAGTAGGGTGTCCAGCGGGACATTGACAAACGCCGGGTCCACCAGGTAGGCCGCCCGCATACTGAAGCTTCGCTTGAGGGCCTCCGTGATGAGATGGATTGATTCGGCGGAGTGGAACCCCGAACCGTGAAGATCGAACGGCTCGAGAAGTTGCAGGGCCTTCAGCAGGCAGAGTCCCCCGGAGCTTGGCAGGCCCATCGTGACGACCTCATACCCGCGGTAACGGCCCCTGAGGGTCGGCCGGATGCGCGGCTCGTAAGAGGATAAGTCTTCCTCGTCCATGAATCCCGCGCCTGCAGTCATCTGTGACGCGACGAGGGCGGCGGTCCGTCCCCGGTAGAACCCCTCGCGGCCCGCCTCCCGGATCCTTTCGAGGGTATGGCCGAGGTCCTCCTGGATTAACGTCTCACCTGCCCCCAACGGCCGGCCTTCCCGAAAGAATATTTTCGTCGTCGACGGATATTTCCCGAGCAATTCCCTGTACTCCAGCAGGTTCGACGACAGGCGGGGATCGACGGGAAAGCCGTCCAGGGCGAGGTCGATCGAAGGCTGCAGCAGCGCCGGAAGTGCCATGCTGCCGTAATGCTCCAACGCCGTCAACAGGCCGTCGACCGTGCCCA
>DATEDB010000372.1:0-3983 GCA_035286625.1 Bacteroidota bacterium | reverse complement strand
GATCTTATCGAGATGTTCGTGGAAAAGTCGTACGACATGGTCATCACCGACCTGGAGATGCCGGAGATGAGGGGGATCGACCTCCTCGATAAGATCAAAGAGCTGAGCCCCCACACCATCGTCATCATCGTCACCGCGTACGGGTCCATGGAGACAGCCATCGCCGCGCTGCGCAAGGGGGCTAACGACTACATCCTGAAGCCGATCGAGTTCGATGAGCTCACGATAAAAATCCGGCGCCTGCTCGAGCACCGGAAACTGCTCTGGGAGAACCAGTATCTCCGCCGGGAAGTGAGCGGGGGAATGGACTTCAAGAATCTCATCGGGCAGAGCCCGGCCATGGAGCGGATCTTCGACACCGTGAAACGCATCTCGGCGACCGACGGGACGGTCCTGATCACCGGGAAAAGCGGAACGGGGAAGGAAATCGTCGCCAGGGCCGTCCACGCGAACAGCCCCCGCGCCGGCAAGCCGTTCGTGCCGGTCAACTGCGGCGCGATACCGGAAACTCTCATCGAGAGCGAACTGTTTGGACACAAGAAAGGGTCGTTCACCGGAGCTCTCGCCGACAGGGTGGGCTACTTCAAGGCCGCCGACGGGGGCACGCTCCTGCTGGACGAAATCAGCGAGATGCCCGTTCAGCTCCAGGTGAAACTCCTCCGCGCGATCGAACAGAAAGAGATCATTCCCGTAGGGATGTCGATACCGCAGTCCGTCGACGTCCGGTTCATCGCCACCACCAACCGCGACCTGCGCAAGGAAATTGAAGAAGGAAGGTTCCGCGAAGACCTCTTTTACCGGCTCAATATCGTGGAGATCCGGCTGCCGTCCCTCACCGAGCGGAAGGAAGATATCCCGATCCTGGTAAACCATTTCCTGGAAAAATTTTCCACCGAGATGGGGAAGAAAATGAGCGGGGTGGACCCCGACGTGATGCGCCTGCTGATCCACCACCAGTGGAGGGGAGAGGTCCGGGAGCTGCAGAATATCGTTGAACGGGCTGTGATTTTCGCGAAGAGGGAGACCGTTTCGCTGGCGGACCTGCCGGACACTTTCCACAACTATCCCCCCGTCCCGTCGCCCGACGGTGATAAATCTCTCGACCAGGTGGTAAACGACCTGGCGAAAGAGTATATCGTTGCGGTCCTCAGGAAAAATGATTTCGACAAGGAAAAAACGGCGAAAAGCCTTCAGATCAGCCTTCCCACGCTTTACAGGCGAATTAAGGAATTATCGATATCAACCGAAAAATAAAGATTCCTGCTGTTATAATTCCCTCCCACGGCATTTCCGAGTCATTTCTGACATCCTTTATCAGTCGAGTTTTTCATCCCTGAAAAAACCCTACCCCCTGAGGGGGGGGGTGGGTGAAAAAACCCAATCATCCTGACGGATATCTCCCTCTGGCATAAAGGTTGCAATGATAGCAACAAGGGGAAGAAACAGCCGATTTTCCAGTGCGACCATCCCTTTTTTATCAAAGAACACCATCAGCACACCGATCACGAGAACCGCATATGAATCCCGGACAGGTCACAATCCTCATCACGCTCGTAGCGTCGCTCGCCGCCGCATGGTTTTTCTTCACCGGCCACGCCAGACATAACCCGAAAAACCGGCCTCCCAGGGAGCGCAGGTCCGGCGGCGGTCCCGGCCCGGCGGTTAAACTGTTCTATATCGCCACCGCATCGCTCATCGTGTCCTCGGTCCTGCTCTATTACCTCCTGCTGACGCACTCGTTTCAATACTCTTATGTCGCCCATTACAGTTCCCGCTCGCTTCCGATGCTCTACCTGATTTCGTCCTTCTGGGCGGGGCAGGAGGGGACCTTTCTCCTCTGGGCGCTGATGGTGGCGCTGATGGGGCTCGTGCTGATCAAAAAGCAGGGTATCGTCTCGGGGTACGCCCCGGGCCTTGTGAGTCTGTTCATCGCGTTCATGCATTTATTGATGATGGTCAAAAGCCCTTTCGAGACGACTCCGGTGGCGCCGGCCGACGGCGCCGGGATGAATCCGTTGCTGCAGGACCCCTGGATGGCCATCCATCCGCCGATTCTGTTTGTCGGATACGCCGCGTCGATATTCCCGTTCGCGCTGGCGATGGCGGGGCTCGCCACGCGGAGGTACGACGGGTGGAAGTCGTACGGTTTCCGGTGGACGCTCTTTTCGGCGACCACGCTCGGAGCCGGTATCATCATCGGGGGGTTCTGGGCCTACGAGGTCCTGGGGTGGGGGGGATACTGGGGATGGGACCCGGTTGAAAATTCGTCTCTGGTCCCCTGGCTGATCCTGCTGGCCCTGGTCCATGGCATGGTGGTCGAGAAGGGCAAGGGGGCACTGAAACGCACCAATATTTTCCTGGCGACGATCGCCTTCCTGCTCGTCCTCTACGCCACCTTCCTGACCCGAAGCGGCGTGCTGGCCGATTTTTCGGTGCATTCCTTCGTGGACCTCGGGATCAACAATTACCTCGTCGCCGTAATGCTGGCGACCGGGCTGTTCGGCTTCGGGCTCTTCGCCCGGCGGTTCAGGGAAATCGAATCCCCTCCGATCGACCACCGGACCTTCAACCGCGAGATTTTCCTGGTCCTGAGTATTTTCGCCCTCTCGGCGGCCGCGGCGTTCACCTTCGTGGGGATGTCGTCCCCGATCTTCACCGGAGTGTTCGGGCCGGCGTCCCAGGTGGATATTTCATTTTACAACAGGGTCAATCTCCCGGTGGCCATGGTGATCGCGCTCCTGCTGGGGGTGACGCCTTTCCTCGGCTGGACGGGCGAAAAGTCCGGGCCGCTGGCCAGGCGGCTCTCGCTGCCGCTGGGGCTTACCGTCCTGGCAGGCATCATCGCGTTCGTGGCGGGGGTCACCTCGCCGGTCATGCTGCTCTTTACCGCCCTGGCCGCGTTCGCTCTGATCAGCAATGCGATCATCGCCTTCAGGCAGTACCGCTCCGGGTTGCTGGGGCTGGGAGGGCCGGTGGCGCATATCGGAGCGGCGCTCCTGTTGCTGGGCATCGTCGGTTCGGGGAATTTCACCGAATCAAAAAAAATCCTGCTGAAGCAGGGCCAACCGCAGAGCGTGTTCGGCTACGACATCACCTTCAGGGGGATGCGGGAGATGCCCGACTCGAAGGACGCCGTGACGCTCGAGGTGTCGGACGGGGTTTCGAAGTTCGAGGCGTCGCCCAGGCTGTATTACAGCGAGTACAACAAGGGCGTGATGCGCGAGCCGCACATCAGGGTCCTGCCGCTGAAAGACCTCTATCTCTCCCCTCTGGAGATACAGGGTTCGGGGGGGGAGCACCATCATCCATCCCTCGAACTCACGATGGGCGAGAAAAAGGAGATCGGGGGGTACGAAATCGAGTTCCAGAAATTCGACATGGGACAGCACACTGAAACGGGAGCGATGATGGTGGGCGCCATCCTGAATGTCCCGGTGAACGGGCAGGACCACCGGATCGTGCCGGCCATCTCATTCGACCGTAACGGCGCGCGCGAAACCGTGCCGGCAGACCTGCCCGCGCGGGTCAACCCCTTGAAGGGAACGGTCCAGCCGCAGGTGATCCTGAGCGCCATGCAGGTGGAGGGAAAAAAAATCCTCCTCGAGTTGCACGGTTTGGAGGGGGATGAGGCGTCCGGAAGGACTGAGGCCCTCCTCCTGGATGTGAGCATGATCCCGATGATGATGGTGCTCTGGACGGGCGTGGTGCTTATTATCGGGGGCTCCCTGCTCGCTTTCCTCAAACGTTTAAAATCAGACGCGGTGACCGCCGGATGAACCTGATCTCCCGCATATTCAGCACGGTCGGCAGGAAGATGCTCGCCGCTATGGCGATGGCCCTGATCCTGGCAGGCGGCAGCTTCGCGTTCTTCGCCTACCGCACGGGCACCGAGATGCTCAACGAGTATGGCAGGGACAAGGCGTTCACGCTCGCCCAGTACGGCAGGGGTGTCGTGGAATTCATGATGCTCCAGGGGGAGAAGA
>DATEDB010000371.1:0-2243 GCA_035286625.1 Bacteroidota bacterium | reverse complement strand
GAAGACGTCCACCGCCAGGCCCAGCTTGAGCTGGGTGGGGATCGGGTCGGCCTGGTCGGCGTCGATGTACGTCAGTTTCGGTCCCAGGTTGGAGAGGTTGAGCCCGACGCTGAACCGGTTGCCGATCTCACCGAGGTTGCGCGGTCGCCATAAAAACCCGATGTCGAAACTGATCGTCGAGGCAACGCCCTTCCGGTCCTGTCCCTGGACATTGAACGGGGCCAGCGAACTGTGGATGTACCGCAGGTTAATCCCCACCCCCAGGTCGTCCACGATCTTCGTGGCATACCCGATCGTTGCGGCCATCTCGAAGGCCCTGAAGGTGCTCACCACCTCCGGTCCGTCGGGAGTCGTTTCGGCGAACTCCCCGAGGCTCAGGTAGGTGATGCTCGCCCCGAATGCCCCTCCCAGCTCCGGCATTTCATTCCGGTAGGCGAGGTAGTCGTAAAAGAGGTCGGACTGTTGAAACTGCGGCAACCAGGCCGAGTGCGTGAGGCTGACTTCCTGACCGAGCTGGAAGGCGAGGCCGGCGGGGTTCCAGAAGTTCGCGGCCGCATCGTTCGCTATCGCCACGCCCGCCTCGCCCATAGCGTCGGCGCGGGCGTTGGGGGCGATCAGCAGAAACGGCACCGCCGACTCGCCCTGTGCCTGCGCCGCGTCGGGCAGACAGAGTGCCCCGGATACACCGAGAATCAGCAGGCTTCTGAATATCAATGTAGATCTGCGTGAGACCATGATCAAATCCCTTCAATGTGGAGATAACAAATGAATTGGAATGTTTTCAAAACTCAGCGTGTCAGGGGAATGAAATTTACCCTTTTCCCTCCTGAGAAGCAAGATAATCCCCTTTTCATCGATTAATGCTCAGTTTCCCCAGCGCCTCACCCGTATACCTGCCGTCGACTGTCCGGGCGATCACCTTGTACAGATAGACACCGTTGGCTATTTCGTCTCCGTCCCGGTCGCGTCCGTCCCAGGGAAGTTTCACGAAACGATCCCCGACCCCGTGGGTCGACACCGAATTGATCACCCTTCCGGCCACCGTGTAGATTCTCACCTCCACGTCCAGCGGCGACGTCTGATTGTGCTCGAAGGTGAACCAGGTCGTATGCCTGAACGGGTTCGGATAATTGTACACTTTCATGAGACGGAGGCCGTCCCCCGATCCGACCGAAAACACCGTCTCGCCGGTTGATGAGTTATTGTATGTGTCCCACGCGCGCACCCTGACCCGGTGCGAACCCGGGGCGATGGCGCCCAGGGCGTAGATGATGACGCCCTCCCGGTAGGTGTCCGGGTTGCTCCGGTAGTAATCGGAGAGGTCGACGCTCTCGGGCTGGTCGTCCACCCACGCCTCAAGCCGGTGTCCGATCCCCGCGCCCGAGGTGTTCACCCCGCTCGAATCGGTGATGTCGACGATCAGAGTGGGAGATGCCGATACGGGGTCGCCCGGCCTGAAATTCCTCGAGTCGAGATAGATGTCCATCACCGGTCCGTTCACGTCGGCGGGGGCCGTCGAATCCGTTCCGGCAATCCTGATGTTCCTGGTGAAACCGGCGCCGTCGTTCAGCTGATTCCAGAGGTAGAGCGAGATGCGCCCGTTCTCCGAACCGTAGGAGATGTCCTTCGGGACGATGAAGTCCGCCCGGAGCCGGTCGGCGCTCACCGTGGCGTCCCCCCTGAAAAGAATGTTCCCGTTGGCACGGTAGACATAGATTCCCGCGGTCGGATCGTTGATCGTCACCAGGCGGTCCGCATCGTACACCGACAGCCGGGCCGTACCGCCGAAGGTTCCGGGCAGGCTGTCCGGGTAGAGGCTCGCCGATACCGATGAGCGGCCGAGGGCGTACAGGTCCACGACCCGGGTCGCGGGGGTGTCGTTGACCGAATCCACCACCGCCAGCCTCCCGGGAAATGCCGGGATGAGGGCCGGATCGCCCAGGAGGAAGTACTTGCGGTCGTTGGTCCCGGTACGAACCTGCTTTGTGCGGTACATCGCGTCCCCGATCCTTCGGGTGGCCATTCTCCCGGCGCTGTCCTGGTCGAACAAATATGTAAAGAACGTGTTGTTCATGCCGAGATTCTGGAAGGCGAACACGACACGCGTCGCAGAAAGTGTCGCGACCGCGCCCGACCGTGGTTTGGCCGCGAGCAGCTCCGCGCCGCTCTGGTCGTTGATCGCGTCGAAACTCGAGTAGTTGCACGTCGCCGCAACGAGGATGAAATATTTTCCCGCGTTGGAG
>DATEDB010000370.1:0-2507 GCA_035286625.1 Bacteroidota bacterium | reverse complement strand
CGACGTGGAAGAGCGCCACCTCGCCGAATATGGTGCTGCCGTTCCCGGCCCGGCCCTCCCCGAAGGTGACGATCCGTGCCAGCCTGCATTCCATGCTGACGCGCGATTCTTTGACCCGGGCGGGCCGCACGATGTCGCTTTTTACCGGGGTCAGACCAGTGACGAGGAACTCGTCCACCTCAGGCGGGTAGTCGGCCGAGCAGGCGTTCATCTTATCGGTGAAATCCTCCGAGACGATGTTGACGACGAATTCGCGCTTCGCCTCGATGTTGCTCAGCGTGTCCTTGGCCCGGCCCCCCTCGCGCACTACGGTCGAAAACAGGATGATCGGCGGGTTCGAACAGACCCCGTTAAAAAAACTGAATGGGGCGAGGTTCGGGATCCCGTCGGCGGAGATACTCGAGACCAGAGCGATGGGCCGCGGCACGATCGAGCCGATCAGCAGTTTGTAGATTTCCTTGTAATGGTGTTTCTTCGGATCGATGATCACTGCGTTGTCCTCTGTGTGGGGGAGCCGGGCCGCCGACTCCCGGTCAGGTCGCTTCCATCCAGCTCTTCCAGTAATCCTTCCATTCCGCCTTCTCGCCCGCGGCAAGGATGTGCATCGGGTTCAGGCCGTCGAGCATCACCGCGTATTCCTCGGTGTGCGTTTTCTTCCTCTGATTCTTCAGGGCCTTCGGATGCGGTCCGTGGTGGATGCCGCGCGGGTGGAGGGTGACCATGCCGGCGGTGATGTTGTCTCGGCTGAAAAAATCGCCGTCGTGGTAGAAGATGAACTCGTCGTAGTCGGTGTTCCGGTGGAAAAAGGGGACCCTCAGGGCCTCGGGGTCCTCCTCCAGGGGCCGCGGGAGGAAGCTGCAGACCACCGCTCCGGCGGTGACAAAGGTCGTGTGCGCGCTCGGGGGAAGATGGGCCCGGTGGCTCATGATCGGCCGGATATCGTCCATGTTGATTTTCCAGGCTGTCAGGTCCCCTTTCCAGCCGACCACGTCGATCGGGTTGAACGGATAAAATATGGACGAAAACTCATCCTCGACCCGGATCCTGACCTCCCATTCGTTGCGGTCGTCCAGGTTGGGTTTGGGCTCCGGTGTGACGACCGTGGCGGGGTCGTAGAGCGCGTGCTGGCCGATCAGCCCCTTCTCCGGCTGTTCGAATTCCGTTTTCGATTCGATGATCAAAAAGAAATTGTCCTTTGTCTTCGGGATCACCCTGTAGGTCACCGCGCGGGGGATCACGATATAATCGCCCTTCCTGAAGGAGAGGGGTCCGAAGTCTGTTTCGATGACGCCCTCACCGCGATGCACGAAGTAGAGTTCGTCGCCGTCCGCGTTCCGGTAATAGAAGGGCATCGGTTCGGATCTGCGGGAGACGGAGACGGTGATGTCATCATTTCCGATGAACGCGACAGGCGAACCCTTCGGGTCGGTCAGATCGGTCGGGGGCAGCCTGTTGCAGTCGATGCAGTGGGGCCGGAGCTTTCCCTCGAACCGTGTCCAGCCGGTGGGGGGGTTGGCGTGGTAGAGGTGGGCCGATTTTCCGAAGAAACCCTTCCGGCCGTGCTCCTCCTCGAACGTGCCGTCGGGCAGTCCGACGTGCGCCTGTTTTGCGGTTTTACCCTTCTGCAATGGGAACATGATAAAGTCCTCTCTGCTGTGATGTGCGCTTTCAGGATTTTACGACGGTGTTCGCCAGCCGGCCGATCTTTTCGATTTCCAGCTCGATGATGTCGCCCGGCTTCACCCAGCGGTCGAGCTCCAGCCCGCACCCGCCGGTGACGGTCCCGGAACCGATCAGGTCGCCGGGGTGGAGGGTTTCCTCCATGGACGCGAATTCGATGATCCGGTCGAATCGGTGGTGCATCCCCGACGAGTTGCCGTCAGACCATGTCTCCCCGTTCACCCGGGCGGTCATACGGAGCCGGTACGGGTCGCCGATCTCGTCCGGGGTCACCAGGACGGGTCCGATCGCCGTGGCGAAATCCTTCCCCTTGGCGGGGCCCAGTCGCACTTTCATCTCCGCTTTCTGGATGTCGCGTGCGCTGAAGTCGTTCATAATTGTAAACCCGGCCACGTGCTCCATCGCCTTTTCGCGGGGAATGTTCCGTCCCGTTTTTCCGATGATGATCGCCAGTTCGAGTTCGTAGTCGAATTTTTCGGTGAACGACGGCCACGAGACCGGGTCCCCCGGTCCGATGATGCTCTGGTGATTGCCCTTGTAGTAGACCGGGTAGGTGTACCACTCCCCGGGCATCGGCTCGCCCCGTTTCTCGAACCCTGTCTTTACGTGTCCCTCGAAGACGTAGAAATCCCTCATCGATGCGGGGCGGGGCAGTGGTGCGATGAGCCGCATCTCGTCGTGTCCGAACACCAGTCGTTCCCCCCTCTGGCCGGTGAGCTTCTTTCCGCCGCCATCCTCGGAGCCGACATGTTCCAGCGCAGTGCGCGAAAAGGTCAGGGAGGTGTCTCCTCCGCGGAGGAATTCCAGCATGTCGGGGGGTACGAGTG
>DATEDB010000369.1:0-3847 GCA_035286625.1 Bacteroidota bacterium | reverse complement strand
CCCCGACACCGGTTGGGTCACTGCCCGCCCCGACGGCGGGGGCCAGGACTGGTACTTCTTCGGCTACGGACACGATTACCGGCAGGCCCTCTTCGACTTCACGCTGGTCGCCGGAAAAATCCCGATGCCGCCAAGGTTCGCCTTCGGGTACTGGTGGTCGCGGTACTGGACATACTCCGACTCCGAGCTCAGGTCGCTCGTCGGAGAGATGGAATCGTTCGGCGTGCCGATCGACGTCCTGATCGTGGACATGGACTGGCATGAAACGTTCGGGCTGAGCTCGAAAGACGCGCGCCGGGACCCGGCGGGGCAGCAGATCGGATGGACCGGGTACACCTGGAACAGGAAACTCTTTCCGTCGCCCGAAAAATTTTTCGCCTTCGTCCATGGACAGGGACTGAAGACGGCGCTCAACCTCCACCCCGCTTCGGGGGTCCCGCCGATGGAGGAGCGTTACGGGGAATTCGCCGCCGCATACGGGTTCGATACGACCGGCCGGGGGTACATCCCGTTCGCCATCGAGGACAAGAAATGGACCCGGACCTGGTTCGACGTCATCCTTCATCCGCTCGAACGGCAGGGCGTCGATTTCTGGTGGCTCGACTGGCAGGCGTGGCTCGACAACACGCGAATCCCGGCCTTGAACAACACCTGGTGGCTCAACCGTGTTTTTTTCACTGAAATGGAACGACACGGCGGGCGGCGTCCCCTCCTCTTCCACCGCTGGGGAGGGCTCGGGAACCACCGCTACCAGATCGGATTTTCGGGGGACTCCTGGAGCACGTGGGAGGCGCTCGCCTATCAGCCCTATTTCACCGCGACCGCCGGGAACGTCGGGTACGGATACTGGAGCCACGACATCGGCGGTCACGTCGGGAACGACCCCGACCCCGAACTCTACCTGCGCTGGCTGCAGTGGGGCGTCTTCAGCCCGATCGTCCGGACCCACTCCACCAAATCGGCGGCCATCGAACGGCGCATCTGGAAATATCCCGACCGGTTCGAATCGATGCGCGCTGCGCTCCGGCTCCGGTACAGGATGAACCCGTACATCTACACGGCGGCGCGCGGGGCATTCGATACCGGCGTCTCTCTCTGCCGCCCGATGTACTATCAGTATCCGGAGAACGACGAGGCGTACGCGTTCACTGGGCAGTACATGTTCGGCGAGGGGATGCTGGTCGCGCCCGTCACGTCGAAGGTATTGGCGGCGACCGGGCTGGCCGAAAAGAAAATCTGGCTGCCGGAGGGCGAATGGTATGAGTGGTTCAGCGGGACGCTCCTGCCCGGCGGCCGCGCGCTCACGAGGGATTTCACGCCGGAGGAAATTCCGGTGTACGTACGCCCGGACGCGATCATCCCGATGTACCCCGAAGTGGACCGGCTGGGACGGTCGCCCGATACGCTCGTCCTGGCGGTGATACCCGGATCTCATGGGACCGGAACGGGCCTGCTGTATGAAGACGACGGCTCGACGAACGCCTATCGCTCGGGGGCGTACGCGACGACCCGGTTCACGAAGGAAACGACCGGCGCCGGCAACGTTATGCTTACGATCCATCCGCGGGAAGGGTCATTCGCCGGGATGCATAACCGGAGGACGTACATCATTAATTTTCCCACCACACTTCCTCCTTCCTCCGTCACCGTCAACGGTGTGCGCTATTCGCTCTCAGTTGAAGCGGCCCCCGGCCGGTGGACGTACGACATTTCGTTTCTCGGCGCTTCTGTCATGAGTCCGCCGGTCGATTGCGCGGCGAAGGTCACCGTTGAGGTCGCATGGACGGGTGAGGATGGCCGGGGGACACGGCTCCTTTCAGGGATGCGCGGCGTGCTCGGCAGGCTCCCGAAAATCGTGGGGATCATGAAAGATGTAGTGAACGTCCGGGACCAGATCGCCAACGCGCCGGCGGGCGTTCTCGCCGCCGGAAGCCTGGGGACGATGATCGCATACGAACCGGACCGTTGCGGCGAGTTCATCGGCGAATTCCGAAAATCCCTGCCCGGTCTTGTCCGGGACGTCGTGGAATACCCCGGAGGGGATCCGGCGGCCCTCGAACCGATCGTACATCTGCTCTCGGCCGATTCCATCGTGACTCCGCGCCCATCGATCATGCCCGAACAGGAATCCTCGAACCGGCCGGTGACCGTCCGGATGAGCCCGGGGACGCCCGGCGCCGTCATCCGGTACACGCTCGACGGGTCACGGCCGGAGAGCACTTCGACGCCGTACCGCGGCGCGTTCACCATCGGACGTACCGCCGTGATCAGGGCCAGGACATTCCTGCCGGGGATGATCACCGGATTCAGCTCCGATTCCCGTTTCCGGTTACTGTTCGCCAGGAGCATTTCCTACGGCATCCCATGCAACCCGAAATATGACGGCGGCTGGAACATGGCGCTGGCCGACGGGGTCTTCGGGAGTGTAGACGATTTCCGGAAGGGGTGGGTCGGGTTCCAGGGGGACGACCTCGTCGCCACGGTGGAGCTCGATACGCCCCGGACTGTGAGATCGGTCGCCCTGCGTTGCCTCCAGAACCAGCCCAGCTGGATCTTCCTTCCCGTCGAGGTGAGCGTCGAGGTCTCCACCGACGGTGTGATCTATGAAACCGTCGCGACGGCCGATACGAAAAAGGAAAGTCTTGCGCGCTCCGACGGTCCGGCGGCGCGCACTTTCGAAATGAAGGTCGGCAGAACGGGCATCACGCACATCCGCCTCAGGGCCAATAACACCGGCGTGCTTCCGGTCTGGCACGCGTCGGCGGGGAACAGGGCGTGGGTGTTCGCCGACGAAATCATCGTGGAATGATCGCACGGCGCTTGGGAATCCGCGCCGCGTTGCGTATATTTTTCCCATCATACACATCATCGTAGGAATCACATCATGACCAACCACATTTACTGGATACTGGATCTCGACATCCGGGAGGGTAAACTCGACGAATTGAAAACCGTGATGAAAGAGATGGTTGCCGCCACCAGTGCCCGCGAACCCGGGACGCTGAACTACGAATGGTCGATCAGTGACGACACCCGTAAGTGTACCATCTACGAACGGTATTCCGACTCGGCGTCAGCCGTGACACATCTTAATACATTTATGAAGAGCTTTGCCCCGCGGTTTATGGCCTGCCTCGAGCCGAAAAAAGTCGTCGCGCACGGTCACCCATCCGAAGACCTGAAAAAAATACTCAGCGGCATGGGCGCGAAATTCATGACGCCTTTCGGAGGTTTTGCCCGGTAAATGTTTGGGGGAAAGGGTGATGATCCACCCTTCCCCTTTTGTTTACCGGCACAGATGCAGAACACGATTTCCCCCCCCGCCGAAAGTCAATCCTTTCATGCGGGTTCAGGCCGTGCCTGTGTAACCTTTTCCCGAAATTCACGTCCAATAAACAGCCGGTCATTTCTGTCCATTGAACTGATTACTCGGAATGTATCGTTTAGCCTCGGTCGGGCTTTCACCGACTGGACAGTGTGCCCTTGGCTGGACACACCAATCTGCCATCGGCGCTTGTACAACTGAGCGACACTCAGAGCGGGGAGCATGAAGTTATTGGTCAGGAACGTCAAACGGACATCGTGCTCATCGTCGTAGAACTTGATGCGACGAAGTTTCTCGGGGTATCCCTTCGACGCGTAGAACCCGGTGAGGGCGACGGTTTGATCGCACCGCAACCCGGTGGATCGGTCGACCTCCTGTGAGTAGATCCTCTTGAACTGCATGTTGGATTTGGCCCTGATCACGAAGAACGCTTGGTGTTGGTGCAATTGATTGAGTCGCTCAAAATCGATATACGACCGGTCCATGATATAGAACGACCCGGCTTCAAATACGAGGTTTTCC
>DATEDB010000368.1:0-3265 GCA_035286625.1 Bacteroidota bacterium | reverse complement strand
AGAAGGGCAGGGGATCCCGCGCGTTCAGGATGTGGAAGATCTTTCTGCCCCTCCACGACTTCAGCCCCCGCGCAAGCGTCCATTCGCCTGTCTTCCTGTAGGCAAACAGGGCTTTGATATCGCGCTTCAGGTCAAGGAATTTCACGCCGGTTTCGTAATCGTTCGGGTACGGGTACGAAAATCCCTGCTGGTCGAGGTAGGCATAATAATACAGGTTCATCCCGCTGGCCTTGCCGAGATAGTTCCACACGCTGTTACGGATGTGGAGTTCCATGATCTTCAACAGCCCGTTCTTGTCGCGTTTATACTGCATGTTGCAGAGGCCGACCATCCGGAGCTTTTTGGCCGTTTCCATCGAGATCCGCAAAATCTCCTCGTCCTTCACGGTCTCGACGAGGCACCCCTGTCCGGCGTGGATCGGGTAGGTGCGGTGTTTGTGCGCCGAATAGTATCCCTTCAGGTTCGAGTCCCGGTCGAAGTACATATTGATGCTGTAGAGCTGGGAATCGTCGCCCTCGACCAGCTCCTGCAGGAGGACGTTCGGACTGACCTGCATGACCTTTGGAAAAACATCCAGGAGTTCCTCTCGGGTATGGCACCCGATGGCCTTCCTGTAGGCGCCGATCAGCCGGGCGAATTTCGGGCTCCACCAATCGTCTTTGTGCGAGGGTTTGATGATGCACGGATAGGTGACCTGCGGAAGCAGGGCCTCGAGTTCCGCCACGGTTTTCGGGCTCAGGGACCAGGGAACGGAGAGGTCCAGTTCCCGGGCCATGTCGGCGAACTTCCGCTTGTCGAGGATCGCGTCCACCATTTCAGCCGGTGGAATTGTGAAATAGTAATGGGGGCGCAATTCCTCCTGGTGCTGGGAAAATGTGAGGATGGCCCTGTCGTCGTCGCTGAAAAACATGAGTTTGCGACCCTCTTTTTTCGAAAGCGCGATGAGTTGATCGATGAATTCTCTCCCGTGCAGGTCCGGGAAGAAGACTTTCCTCGACACATACCTCGAATACAGGATGTGATTGTCGCGGATGTCCGACCCGGCGTAGACGGGAATGCCTTCCTCGCCGAGGCTGCGGACGATGCCGATGCCGCCGATCACAAGTGCCGGAACGGATGTGGTCACCACAGATCCTGATGCGGTTCTGGAATTCGGTGTCATGTTCCCTGCTCCCCTTTGATATTTTTCATCGTGATATTCGCTGTTGACCTCATTAATCGGCGTGCGCGTCGCCGGAGGTCGAGAATTTTCTTTTCATCCTGAGAACCCTGAAACCAATGTATTTCATCATGCCGCCGGGGTATCCGTACTGCCGGACCTGGACCTGCAGGAGCCTTCGTTCACGTTCGACAAGGAACCGGACCAGCCGGCCGGCCGGGGCCGCCCTTCGCAGGAAGTTCGGACCGGAACCCGCCGACGCGGGGTGCAGGATCCTTGCATTGACCAGCCGGACCGAGCGCGACGTGAGTTCGAATTTGTACTTTTCATCGCCCCTGAGCATGTCCAGGATTTTTAATCCCGAAGCGTGCGCGGCCCGGTGCATCGCCAGTAAGAGCCCCATCCCCGGCCTGCGTCGGGCCAGGGCCGATGATTCGTCAAAGCCCGAAAGATAGTCGTACATGCGCCCGCGGAAGGCGAAACCCATGCGCGCGGCGACGCACCGACCTTTTTCGTGGATCGATCCGAACCAGAGCCAGCCGTTATTCATGAACATTTCAGCCGCCGCCTTCTGGAACAGGCGACTGTTTGCGTCATGGAACAGGCCCGGAAATCCCGCCCTGTTCCATCTCCCCTGATGCAGGTCCACGAGGTCGCCGAAAAATGCGTTCCAGGCCCGGTGCCGGTTTTCGTGAAACTCCGTGGAGCCGTCCTCCAGCAGACGGAATGCCTGGTTCAGGCGACGGCGTAGGCTGGAACCCTGTTTCCTGATGAACTCTCCGGTGTCGGTTTCGATGCCGATGAACGGGCAGATATCCCCCGGGGAGGTCTCGACACGGAATCCGAGATTCCTTATTCCTGGCAGCAGCGTTGACGCCGCGATCCCTTCCGGCCGCAGGTTCACCAGTTCGAGACCCCCGATCGTCCGGCGGTTCCGGTGGAGATACCCCGCGATTTCGTTGACGATCGGTCCGGTGTATTCCGGATCGGCGATGATGTCGAGGTAATCGGACGGGCCGTCGTCCCCGAAGATGCCGCCGGACAGGTAAAAGGCATTTCCCGAGCCGATCAGCCGGAGCGTCGAGATTCCGGAGTAATCCGCCGGTTCCGCAAAGAAAGGTGCGATCCCGACGATCCTCCCCCCGGCGCGGAACACCAGGTTGTTCAGCACGCGGCCGCGTACCGGGCACCCGAGGTGTTTCCACCAGAGGGACTGCCATTCCCAGGTAGAATAGACCGGGGCGTCGCAGAGGGCCACCAGCGAGTTCCACTGCGCGGCGGTGACCTCGCCGGAGTCGAATGATCGTGAGATGCTGAGACTCACGGGCGCGGGGCTTCCCGCCGCGTCGGAAAGACCGTTCACCGGTGACCCTGCCGGCCGCGTGATGGCCTGCGGGCCCGCGTTATGTCCCGTGGTGGTCATGCTCCGACCGGCGGTTGAGGTATCCCGCCAACGTACCCGTTCAGCTGCCTCATCCATTGTTTCATTTTCCATCGTATCCAGCTGAGTCGTTCGTACGGCGTAATCACCTGCAGGAAGAAGTTCAGGGGGATACTCTCCCCCGAGGGAGCTGTCCTGCGGATATCGAATGGATCGACTGCAAAGGCCATCGGGCCGGAATACACGCCGCACCCGAAGGAGTATCCCGCCTCACGGACCAGTTCCCTGGTCGCGTCGTCCACCAGCCCGTACGGATACGAGAAGGTCCGGACCGGCGAGTTGATCAGGATTTCGAGCAGCATTCTCGATCTCGAAATCTCCTCCCAGGCACGTTCCCTGGATACCTGTGTGAGCTTCGGATGGGTCAGCGAATGCGACCCGATTTCAAACCCCGCCGAATGCAGCTCCACGATCTGCGCGGGAGTCATCAGCGGTACGGGGCTGATCCGGGACCCGGAATCCCAGTCGTTCATTCTGATGCTGGCATCGGCCAGGACGAACACGACGGCCCTCATCCCGAATTCCCTGAGCAGGGGATAGGCGAGTTCATACGTGTCCCTGTATCCGTCGTCGAACGTCAGGATGATCGGTTTTCGGGGCAGGTTGAGTTCCCCCTCCTGGTAGAGTTGATAGTCCGCGAAAGTGATCGTCGTGTATCCCATCTT
>DATEDB010000367.1:0-5706 GCA_035286625.1 Bacteroidota bacterium | reverse complement strand
GGCCTTGCGACCATCGTCGGCATCATCGTCGGCCTCGCCACATCGGGGTTTGTGAAGCTTCTCAACCTCTCCATCGAGTTTACCTCCGGCTTCCCCTACTATTTTGTGCTTCTACCCCTGATTGAAACGCTCACCGCAGGGGAAAAAATCTCCCGCTCGCTGAAGATGCTTCCGGTGGTCAGGGCGCTCCTGGGCGGAACCGCCGTCGCTGTCCCGGCATTCGTCTTCTCCGATCAGTACCTGGGACTGGGCGCCGACCTGGGCAAGACCGAGACAGACGCGACTCTCCCGAACTGGTCGATGAAAAACCTCTTCAGGTTCCGCAAAAAAGAGGAAGACCCCGACTCACTCTGACCACCCGGTCAATCCCCATGTCAGCCGCTGTCCGGAGAATATATTCTCACGAAGGTATACGGATTTTATCAGCCATCTTCATCGGCGCGGTTCTTATTTTTTCGAAACTCGGCGGTGACGGTATCGCGAACTACGACGACGCCTTCTACGCCCAGAAGGCGAAGGAGATCTGGCAGACCGGTTCCTGGATGACGCTTCACTACGCCGGCGCTCCGGCGTTCGAAAATCCGCCGGGTTTCATCTGGCTCGTCGCCCTTTCCTATAAAATCTTCGGCGTCAACGACTTTGGGGCCATCTTCCCCTCCGCCCTGTTCGGCGTACTGACGATGGTCCTGGTGTACTTTTTTGGCAGGTCGCTGTTCGGGGCCGGCACCGCGCCCGTGGCGGCTTTTGTCATGGCGACCACGTTGTATTTCATCAAGTACGCCAGGCACGCGATGATCGACGTGACGCTGTCGTTCTTCGTCACCGCCGCGCTGCTCGCCGCCTGGACCGCCGCGCGGTCGGGCCGGAGGTATTTCCTTGCCTGGGGGACGGCCGTCGCCGTCTGCGTGCTGATGAAAAGCGTCCTGGGATTTTTCCCGGCACTCATCACCGTGGTGTTTCTCGTTCTCACCGGACGGCGGAGGCTGCTTGTCGACCCATGGTTCCTGGGGGGAAGCGCGATCGCTCTCGTTCTGGGTTGTTCATGGTACCTCCACGAATACCTTGCCTTCGGTGAGGCATTCACGAACCTGCATTTCAGGTGGCTGATCCTGCAGAGGGGTTTCGAATCGGGCCAGGGACCCTGGTACGGCCACCTGGATTACCTCGGGGACATCCTGAAGAACTACTGGCCGTGGCTTCCCGCGCTGGCGTGGGGGGTCGTGACGCTCTGGAGTGAAGCCAGGAAGGGGGACGACCGCGCGGTCCTTCTGCTTCTCTGGGTGTCTTCATTCGTAATCGTGATGAGCATGATGCAGATGAGGTCGTCGTGGTATATCATGCCGGTATACCCGGCGGCCGCCCTGATCTGCGGCCGTGTCATCGGCGGCAGGATATCCGAACGCTTCCGGGAGCGGGCGCTGATCTTCGTCGCCGCGACGGGCGTCCTGGCCGCGGTGGCCGTAAACGCGGCGCCGGTGCGCCTGTCCTCGGAAAGGGAGAAGGACGTCAGAACGCTGGCCCCGGCGGTCTCGGCGTACGGCAGGAGCGGGGCGAAAATCGTCGGCTACCGGTTCGACTACCATTCGGTCAACAACGCCCTGTTGTTCTACTCCGATTACGCGGCCCAACCGGTCTACGACCGGCGGGATGAACTCTTCGGGGCGCTGGAGTCCCCGGGCGCCACGGTGTGCATCCTCTATACGCGTGATGTGGAAGGTTTGGGTCCGCTCCCCGCGGGGTACGGGGTCGTGGCCGGAACCACCGGACTCTCCCTGATCGCGAACAGGCCGGCGGCGGGCCCTGCCGGCCCGTCGCACTGAACCCGCGGTTGTCAGCGGGTCAACGGCCGTCAAGCAACACCCTTCCGACCCCCCGGCGGGCCGATTTTCTCCTTCCATTTAATATTCCTATATTTTAGTTCTAGCGTTAATTTATAAGGAAAATCAGCGAATATGCAGGATATTCTGATGCAACAGATCAAGGACCAGGTCTCACGGCTGGGCGTCACCGAGCTGAATACGCCGGCCGACGTGGACAACCTTCTCAAGGGACGGAAGGGCACGGTATTGATCTTTGTCAATTCCGTGTGCGGTTGCGCCGGCGGGATAGCCCGCCCCGGCCTCCAGCTGGCGATGAAGCACCGCGTCCTGCCGGACATGATCGCCACCGTGTTCGCCAGCAGCGAGATTGAGGCTACGATGCACGCCCGGTCGTATTTCACCGGCATGCCTTCTTCCTCGCCATCGTTCGCGATCCTACGCGACGGCCGGCTGGTGCACATGATCCACCGCTCCGACATCGAGATCCGTGAACCCGAGGAAGTGGCGGCACTCCTGACGGCGTCCTTCGACGTGCACTGCCTGAAAGACACGAAAAACTGACCGGCTCTTTTTGATTATTCCGCCCCGAGCCGGCACCCGGCCCGGGGTTTTTTATTTACGGCATCATCGGAGAAAGTTTTTATGCACACATACGACGAAATCAGGAACATCGCCATCATCGCCCACGTCGATCACGGCAAGACGACGCTCGTGGATCACATGCTGCGCCAGACCGGAACGTTCAGGCTGAACCAGGAGCTCGTCAAACGCGTCATGGATTCAAACGAACTGGAAAAAGAGCGCGGCATCACCATTCTGGCCAAGAACACCTCCGTCTTTTATGACAGGACCGACCGGAAGGGGACCGTGAAGATCAACATCGTCGACACGCCCGGCCACTCCGATTTCGCCGGCGAGGTCGAACGCACGCTCAAGATGGTCAACGGCGTACTGTTGCTGGTGGACGCCGCCGAGGGCCCTCTTCCCGGCACGAAGTTCGTCCTGAAAAAGTCCCTCGAACTCAACCTTCAGCCGATCGTCGTCATCAACAAGATAGACCGCAAGGACGCGCGCGCCCACGGGGTGCTCGACGAGGTCTTCGAACTGTTCCTGTCCCTGGGCGCCAACGACTCCCAGCTGGACTTCCCGACCATCTATTGCGTCGCCAAGCAGGGCATTGCCAAAACCGAACTTGAAGAAGAGGGGACCGATCTCCAGCCGTTGTTCCGGGCCATCGTGGAGAGAATCCCGCCGCCGCCCATCGACACCGACGGTCCCTTCCAGATGCTCGTCACCACCATCGATTACAACGATTACCTCGGCCGTCTGGGAATCGGCAGGATCGAGCGGGGCCGTATCCGCCTCGGCTCTCCCCTGAAGGTCATCCGCAGGGACGGGAGGCTGGAAGACGCCAAAGTGACCAAAATTTACACGTTTGAAGGGTTGAAGCGGCTGGAAGTGGAAAGCGCGGTGGCGGGGGACATCATTGCGCTGTCCGGCATGGAGGACGTGGACATCGGCGAAACCGTCGCCGACGCGGCCGACCCGACCTCCCTGGCGTTCGTCACCATCGAAGAGCCGACGCTCTCGATGAACTTCATCGTGAACAATTCGCCTTTCGCCGGCCAGGAAGGCAGGTACGTCACCACCCGGAACCTCGGCGAGCGGCTCACCCGCGAACTCCGCTCCAACGTGAGCCTGAGGGTGGAGCTCACCGAGAGCCCGGACGTCTTCAAGGTCAGCGGCAGGGGCGAACTGCATCTCGGCATTTTAATCGAAACGATGCGCCGCGAGGGGTACGAGTTCCAGGTCTCCGCCCCCGAAGTGATTTATAAACGCATCGCCGACGTCCTGTCGGAACCGATGGAGCACGTGATCATCGACGTCCCGAACGAACACACCGGCACGGTGATCCAGAACCTCGGCCGCCGGAAGGGCATCCTGAAGAACATGCTGCAATCGCAGGGAAACACGCGGCTCGAGTTCGTGGTGCCCGCGCGCGGCCTGCTCGGCTTCAGGTCCGAGTTCATGACCGAAACGAAGGGCACCGGCATCCTGCACCACAATTTCTCCGGCTACGAGCCCCACAAGGGAGAACTCTCCAGCCGCACCAAGGGGGCGGTGATCCAGCTCGAGGACGGCCAGTCCACAGGCTACGCGATGTACAAGCTCCAGGACCGCATGACGTTCTTCATCGAACCCGGCATCCGGGTCTACGCTGGCATGATCGTCGGGGAAAACACGCGCGACGAGGATATGATCGTGAACGTGTGCAAGGCGAAGCAGCTCACGAACATGCGCGCCAGCGGCGCCGACGAGGCGATCCGTCTCGAGCCCCCCCGAATCCAGTCGCTGGAACAGGCGATCGAATGGATCTCGGACGACGAATACATCGAAATCACCCCAAAGTCCCTCAGGCTCCGGAAGAAATATCTCAACCACAACCAGAGGAACCGGATGTCAAAAAAAGCGGCCATCAGCGCCTGAAATCGATATGTTCTCGCGGAGAACATCCTGGGAGGCATCCGCCAACGAGCTTACCGCCCTGATGAACTCGCGCCGGTCCGCCGGGGCGACGATCATCGATCTGACGGTCTCGAACCCCACGACGTGCGGCTTCACCTATCCCGGCGAGAGGATTCTCCGGGCGCTCTCATCGGCCGGATCGCTGTCATATCATCCCGATCCCCGGGGGCTGTCTTCGGCCCGCGGGGCGGTGGCGTCATATTACCGCAACCGCGGCCGGGATGTATCGACGGACGATATATTCCTCACCGCGAGCACGAGCGAGTCCTACTCCCTTCTCTTTACACTTCTCTGCGACCCGGGCGACGCGGTACTGGTCCCGCGACCCTCCTATCCCCTTTTCGAATATCTATCCGGGCTCAACGGCGTCCGGACCATCCCGTATCAGATCGTGCACGACCATCGCTGGAAAATCGACACCGGTTCGATGCGGTCCGGCCTTGCGAAATCCCCGCGCGCAGTCGTCGTGGTGAACCCGCACACTCCCACCGGGTCATTCGTCCGGGAAGATGATTGGAGGGAAATCTCGGGCACGATGTCCGGGCGGGAGGTCGCGCTCATCGTCGACGAGGTGTTCATCGATTACGCCTTCAACGCGCCCGTCGGAATTGACGGGTTGGTCGGTAACGGCGCGCCGGTAGGTCCCGTGGCAACCGGTGACGCCGGCCCGCCGGCATTCTTCCTGAATGGTCTCTCCAAATCCGCCGGCCTCCCGCAGATGAAACTCGGGTGGATCGTCGTCACCGGCGGCGGCGGACACGCCGCGGAGGCCCGAACGCGGCTGGAAATCCTGAATGACATTTATCTTTCGGCCGGCACCCCTGCGCAGGCGGCCCTCCCCGAGCTTCTCGCCTGCGGCGAAATCGTCAGGCCTTCCATCCTGCAACGGGTATCGGACAACTACGCCTTCTTATGCGCGGCGATTGAGGGGGTTACGGGCGCCTCGGTGCCTGAGACCGAAGGGGGATGGAACGCCGTCGTTCGTCTGCCGGAAGGGATGTCGGATGAAGAATGTTCCCGCGGGCTTTTGAAGGAAGAAGGGGTCTATTGTTACCCGGGATTTTTTTTCGATTTCGAAGAGAACAACATGATGATCCTGAGCCTTCTTCCCCTCCCCGAAGAATTTGGGGAGGGTGTGGGTCACCTGGCGAGGTGGATCGCCGCCCGCGCCTGATCGCGGGAGGCGGCTACATCAGGAGGTTCTTCAACCCCCCGGGCTCGAGTTTCGACACCGCATCGTCCAGGCGGAAGACCCTGAGGCTGTTCTCAAACAGGATTTTCTTCTTCTCCTTTTGCGGAAGGGCGAGGTCCTCCATGAACTCGATGTAGGATTCCATCGACGAGATGGGCCAGTCCGTCC
>DATEDB010000366.1:0-4353 GCA_035286625.1 Bacteroidota bacterium | reverse complement strand
GGGGACGAAGGGGCTGCTCGAGGAGTTCGGCGAAGACCGCGTCATCGACACCGTCCTGGCCGAGGGGGCGATCATCGGTGCGGCTACGGGCTCCGCCCTGGCCGGCCTGAAACCGGTGGCGGAGATGCAGTTCTCCGATTTCGTGTCGAACGGTTTCAACCAGCTGGTGAACGTCACCGCCAAGTACTATTACAGGAACTTCGTCCCCGTGCCGATGGTGGTCCGCCTGCCCTCCGGCGGCGGGATCAGGGGGGGGCCGTTCCATTCGGCCAATATCGAGGCGTGGTTCTTTCATACACCGGGGCTGAAGCTCGTAGCGCCCTCGACGCCGTACGACGCGAAGGGTTTGATCAGGGCGGCGATCCGCGAACCGAACCCCGTGCTCTACTTCGAGTACAAGTACCTGTACCGCCATATCAAAGGCGAACTCCCGGAGGGTGATTACAACGTCCCGATCGGGAGGGCCGACATCAAGCGGGCGGGGAGCGACATCACGATCGTCACCTACGGGACGGGGGTTCACTGGTCGCTGGAGGCGGCCGGCGTCCTGGCCGGCGAGGGCGTGGAAGTGGAAGTGCTGGATCTCCGGACACTCATGCCGTTCGACCGGGAGATGATCATGACATCCGTGAAAAAAACGGGAAAGGTCCTGATCGTCCACGAGGCGAACCTGACCGGAGGCGTCGGGGCCGAGATTTCGGCCTTCATCGGCGCCGGGGCGTTTCAATTCCTGGACGCCCCTGTACGGCGGCTCGCCGCGCCGGACACCCCGGTGCCGTACGCGCCCCCGCTCGAGGACGCCTTCCTTCCGAACGCGGAAAAAACCGCCGACGCGCTCCGACTGCTCGCGGCGTACTAAACATGCATTCCACCGGGTAACATTTTTTAAGGAACGACACATGGCGAAAATCGACGTGATCATGCCCCAGCTCGGGGAGAGTCTGACCGAGGGGACAATCATCAAATGGCACAAGAAACCGGGCGACAAAATAAAAAAAGACGAGACGCTGCTCGAGATCAGCACCGACAAAGTGGATTCGGAAATCCCGTCTCCGGCGAGCGGTGTCGTCACCAGGCTTCTCTATGAAGAGCAGGCCACCGTCGCCGTGCGGGAGGTGATCGCCCAGATCGATACGGACGCCTCCGCCGGAAAACGCGAACCCGAAAAACAGGCTCCGGCGAAACGGCAGGAAACCGGCGGGTCGCCTGGAGCGGCGGCCCGACCCGCCGGGGCGCCCGCGGCACCGGAAGCGCCCCCGGCAGGTACCGCGCCGGCGGCCGCAACCAAGGGAAGGTTCTATTCGCCGCTGGTGCTCAACATCGCCCGGGAAGAGGGCGTCCCGATGCAGGAACTGGAGATGGTGCCCGGCACCGGCGAAGAGGGCAGGGTCTCGAAAAAGGACCTCATGGCCTACGTGGCCGCGAAGAAATCGGGCACTCAGATTCCCGCCGCGGGTCCGGCATTCGGAGGCGCGCCCCCGCCCCGGCCTGCGCCCGCGCGTTCCGCCCCCCGCATCGAGAGCGTCTTAAAACCGGTGGACGGCGGGGAACTGGCGACAAAATATCCGCCCCCCGGGCACGAAATCCGACAGATGACCAACATCCTCATGAAAATGTCGGAGCACATGGTGCGCAGCGTGCGCACCTCCCCGCACGTCTACGCGATCCACGAGTGCGACATGACCAACGTGGACCTCGTCAGGCGCCGGAACGCCGGGGCCTTCCAGAAACGCGAAGGGTTCAAGCTCACCTACACGCCCTTCATCTGCGACGCGATCGTGAAGGCGATCAAGGAATTCCCCCTGGTGAACTCGCAGGTGGAGGGGGACAAGATCGTCATCAAAAAGTTCATCAATCTCGGCATGGCGGTCGCCTCCGAAAACGGGCTCATCGTCCCGGTGATCAAAAACGCCGAGGAGAAAAACTTCATCGGCCTGGCCCGCGCCATCAACGACCTGGCCGCGCGGGCGCGCACCAAACGGCTCACCCCCGCCGACATCGAGGGCGGGTCCTTCACCGTGACGAACTACGGGGTGTTCGGCACCATGGTCGGCATCCCGATCATCAACCAGCCGCAGGTCGCCATCCTCGGGACCGGGTCGATCGAAAAACGCGCCGTGGTCATCGACGACGCGATCGCCATCAGGTCGATGGCCTGCTTCACGCTCGCCTTCGACCACCGTATCCTCGACGGTGCGCTCGGCGGATCCTTCATGGAGGCCGTCGTGAGCCACCTGGAATCGTACGACCGGAACCAGGTCGTCTGATGGATTTCGTGATACAGGAAATAACGGGAGGGGGAACGGGGACCTCGGGGGAGACGCAGCACGCCGTTGACCCGACCGCGTCCGGGCCCGGGCCGGCCACTGTTCCCGCCCTGCTCCGCAGGCCGGAGTGGCTCAGGGTCCGGATCCCGTCGGGGGGGAATTACAGCCGCCTGAAGGGCCTGATCGATGCGCACAGGCTCCACACCGTGTGCGAGGAGGCCCGCTGCCCCAACATGGGAGAGTGCTGGCACAACGGCACGGCGACGTTCATGATCCTGGGCGACGTGTGCACCAGAAGCTGCGGATTCTGCGCGGTGAAAACCGGCCGGCCCGAAGGCCTCGACGCCGAAGAACCCGGGCGGGTGGCAAACGCGGTGAACATCATGAACCTGCGCCACGCGGTCATCACCTCGGTGAACCGCGACGAACTCTACGACGGCGGAGCGCAGATTTTCGCCGAAACGATAAGGAAAACGCGCCAGTTGAATCCCCGCACGTCGATCGAGGTACTCATCCCGGATTTCAAGGGGGACGAGTTCGCGCTCGACATCGTGCTGGACGCCTTTCCCGATATTCTGAATCACAATATTGAGACCGTGCCGAGACTCTACGGGGTGGTCAGGCCGCAGGCCGTCTACGGGCGTAGCCTCGAATTGCTCGGCCGTGCGAAGCGGCGCGGCTTCACGACGAAAACCGGGTTAATGGCCGGGATCGGGGAGCGTCCCGCCGAGGTGCTTGCCGTGATGCGCGATGCACGGAAGGTCGGCTGCGATATTCTCACAATCGGTCAGTATCTCCGGCCCTCCAAAGAACATCTTCCGGTGGACCGGTTCGTTCCGCCCGATGAATTCGCCTCATATAAGGCGGAAGGGAAGGCCATGGGATTCAAACACGTCGAATCCGGGCCGCTGGTGAGAAGTTCCTATCACGCGGAGGAACAGACCCGACGGGCCGAAGCCGGCTGATCAGCCTTCGGATCGCCGGGTTTCGCCCTGCCGGTCGAACCCTTCCACTCCTTGAGCCGGGCCTCTTGCCTCTCAGGGATATTTTGTGTAGATTTATCTGCTTTACCAAGAACACACTTCAATTTTCGCCAATATTCATCAATTTCAGGGATTTTTCCGTGGCACTGGCGCAGAGGCTTACCCATTCCTTCAAGGAGACCGAGGTCACCAAGAAATGGTATCTCGTGGACGCGTCCAATCAGACACTCGGCCGCCTCGCCAGCAGCACCGCACGGCTCCTGAGGGGCAAACACAAACCCCAGTTCACGCCCCACACCGATTGCGGCGATTTCGTGGTGATCGTGAACGCCGACAAGGTCAGGGTCACCGGCAAGAGGGAAGAGTTGAAGACCTATTTCCATCATACCATGCATCCCGGCGGCGCCACGGTGCGGTCCTTCAGGGACATCATGCGCAAGAATCCCTCCGAGGTCGTTTTCAAAGCGGTCAAGGGTATGATCCCCCATAACAGGCTGGGCGCCAGGGTGGTGAAAAAGCTCAAGGTGTACAACGGGCCGGAGCATCCCCACACCGCACAGCAACCGGAACCGATAAAATTCTGAGGAACAACCATGGCGGCTAATCCACACACGGTATTCGCGACCGGTCGGAGGAAAACCTCCGTCGCCAGGATCACGATGCGGCCCGGGTCCGGAAAAATCAGGGTCAACGATTCTCCCATCGAAGAGTATTTCTCGCTCGAGACGCAGCGCACCGAGGTGATGCTGCCCTTTGTGACGACCGAAACCGCCGGCAAATACGACGCGATCATCAGCGTGCGCGGCGGCGGTATGAGCGGCCAGGCGGGGGCGGTGAAGCTCGGTATCGCCCGGGCGCTGGTGGATGTCCATGCCGAACTCCGTCCGATCCTCAGGCAACACGGGCTCCTCACGCGCGATCCGCGCATGGTGGAACGGAAAAAATACGGAATGAGGAAGGCCCGCAAGCGCTTCCAGTTCTCCAAACGGTAAGATCAGGAGTAAATTCCACCCAGCCGGCGCCAGTTCAGGCCGCGCCGCGTCCGGGGGCATACAGGTTCCACATCACGCATACTCTCCGATCCTGCCGGGAGTGTTCCACCG
>DATEDB010000365.1:0-5947 GCA_035286625.1 Bacteroidota bacterium | reverse complement strand
TACGGCGACACCCGGGCGGTCAGACGACAGCTCGGGCTCCTGCAGCGATACCAGGACCCGTCCGGCAAAATCTTCCATGAAATCTCCACGAGCGGTTCGGTCCATGACGACGCGGCCGATGCGACGCCGCTGTATGTTATTCTCGCGGCGCACTACCTGCGGGCGTCGGGAGACACCGGGTTCATCCGGGAAAGCTGGCCGAAGATCTCGCTGGCGGTGGAGTACCTCTATTCGACGGATACCGACGGCGATCTGCTCATCGAAAACACCAACCAGGGGCACGGCTGGGTGGAGGGGGGAAACCTCTATCCCGTGCATACGGAATTCTACCTCGCAGGCGCGTGGTGCAGGGCGCTTCTGGATGCCTCCACCATAGCCTCGATCCTGGGCAGGAACGAACAGGCGGAAAAATACGGGAGGGACGGGGGGAAGGTGAAAGAGATCCTGAACAGGGATTTCTGGAACGACGAGACCCGCTTCTTCAATTTCGGGAAACTGGCGGCCGGAGGATTCAATCCCGAACCCACCGTCCTCCCCGCGACGGTGATGTACTACGGCCTGCTCGATGACGCGAAAGTCCGACCCGTCCTGGAACAGTACGCCGGAGCCGGGTTTTCGTCGGACTGGGGGGTGAGGATCGTGAGTTCATCGTCGAAGCTCTTCAATCCCCAGGGATACCACTACGGAAGCGTCTGGCCGCTGTTCACCGGCTGGACGGCCCTCGCCGAGTACGAGTACGGCAACTCGACTCAGGGGTTCACGCATATCCTTAATAATATGTACATCAAAAACCACTGGGCGCTCGGTTTCGTGGAGGAGGTCATGAACGGCTCGGTGTACAGACCCTCCGGCGTCTGCCCGCACCAGTGCTGGTCCGAGACGAACATCCTCCACCCGGCAATTACCGGGATGGTCGGCTGGAAACCCGACGCGGTGGATCACTCCGCCGGCCTCTCTCCCCGTTTCCCGGCGCACTGGGACAGCGTGAAGGTGAATCGTCTGCGCGTCGGGGACCGCCTCATCGATTTCAGCATGATCCGGAACGAGCGTAAAACCGTCTGGACGTTCGCCACAGCCGGCGGATCTCCTGTGACGGTCCATTTCGCGCCGGAACTCCCCGAGGGAATGACCATCACGCGCGTGACGCTCGACGGGCGTGATCTACCCCCGCCCGCGGGCCGCAGACGCGCCTTGATCGATCCGCCGATCGATATCACGCCCGGGCGGTCCGGCGCCAAACTCGTCTTCGAACACACTGGCGGCATAGGCGTCGTGCCGCCGGGCCCGAGGCCGGAGCCGGGGGATTCCTCCACCGGTCACAGGATCGTGTCGGCGTCCCTTGAAGGGGATGTGTATTCCATCGTGCTCGACGGAAAACCGGGCACGACCGCGGCCGTCGAGTTACGGACGTTCGGTGTGTCCGTGGGGGGGGCGGACAACGCGACAGTGAGGAGGGGATCTGTGGCAAACAGCTCTCTCGTGGAAGTAAAATTCCCCGGATCGGCGCTTCCGTATGTCCGGACGATCGTGAAAGTCCATACGGTGAAAAACTGATCAGCGGGAGCCCCGTTTCAGGGTCCGGGGGTTTGCCCCGGACTCTTATCGTCTTTTATACCGGCCGTCAAAAAGCGTCATCCAAGCGACGCCGTCCTTCGACATTTCCATCTTCGACACCATCTGATCGGGGTCGGACATCTCGTACGTCATCCGGGCGTGCATTCCCGGCCCGCCGAGGTCCAGCCTGCTGTTCATCCTACCGACGGCCGTACCTCTCTGGAGACCCACGGCCTGCGGGTCGGCCGGTTGAGTTTTTTAAAGTCGCGCTGAATGTCATCGGTGAATAGCGCCGTGAACGGGATCCCCGCTTCGTACAGGGCCTTCTGATACGTTCGCGCCGGCGGAAACCCCATCGGTTCCAGGACCAGTTCGACCCCGTCGGGATCTTCCGGCGAAGCGACCGTCAGCCACCTGAACTCCCCCAGTTGAATGCGCATGGGGAGCTCCTTTCCAATACGAGAAGCCGGGCCAGGGCGGCTCCAATGTCTGAACTGGTTCCGGTGATGACCACCACACATTGGTGCGAATCGTAAAAGACAAGTATATTTATCAGGAAATATTCTTATACTCACACGAACCCGTCCATCTCTATTAAAAGGAGGCATCCTTATGAAACAGACATCCCTGACCATGCTGTTGCTCATCCTGTGCGCGGTTCCAGGTTCGCCGCAACCCGGAACGACGAATATGACGAAATTCACCATCCCCGCCTTCCCCCTGGAGAAAAACGACATCGGGATCACCCGCCTCGCCCAGCCCACGCAGTATTTCGATAAAATAGGGCATCAGGCCGGATTGATGGGGTCCGAAAACGGGTCTTTCGAGATGTGGGTGTGGCCGTGGAAGCCGCTGCGCAATTTCGAGCTTTCGTTTCTCCTCGGCACCTCGACGCAGCCGGTCCTCGCCGCCGACATCGTGCGCACCGTGTCCGTTACGCCGGAGGCCACGGTGTTCACCTACACCTACGAATCCTTCTCGGTAAGGGAAATCATTCTCGTCCCCCGCGACAGGCCCGGGGCGATACTCCTTCTCGACGTCCATACCACCTCGCCGCTTACGATCATTGCCGGGTTCCTCCCGGTGATGCAGCCGATGTGGCCCGCGGGGATCGGCGGACAGTTCAGTTACTGGAACGACGACCCGAACGGGTACGTCATCTCCGAGGGGCGATGGCGGGCGGTCTTTTTGTGCGGCTCTCCCGCCGCGAAACAGATGGCCGCGCCTCCGGCGCACATGTTCGCCGACAACCCGATTCAATTCAAGTTCGATGTCGCCCCCGGCGGGACCGACGGGCGCTATATTCCAATCGTGATCGCGGGCGGACACGGGATGAAATTCGACTCGGTGAAGACGATCTATAACGACCTCTGGAAAAACGGGGAGAAGTATTACCGGGAGAACGTGGAATACTATAGAAACCTTCGGGCGAATACCGTCCGTATCGCGACGCCGGACCCTGAAATCAATCTCGCCCTGGAATGGGGAAAGGTGGCGCTCGACAATCTCATGGTGCGCAACCCGAACCTCGGCTACGGGATGGTGGCGGGTTACGGGCTTTCGGGCGGCGGCGCGAGGCCGGGCTTCGCCTGGTTCTTCGGCGGCGACGCGTTCATCAACGCTCTGGCCTTCGACAGCTACGGCGCCACGCAGACGGTGCGCGACGCGCTCGCTTTCACGCAGAAGTGGCAGAGGCAGGAGGAGTACCCGATCCGGAAAAATCCGGACAGGCCGAACAGGGACATCGGTAAAATGGCCCACGAACTCTCGCAGAGCGACGGCATCTGCGACTGGTGGAACGATTACCACTACGGATACAACCACGCCGACACGTCGCCCTGGTACCTGGTGGCGATGGGCGATTACGTCAGGACGAGCGGCGACGTCGGGTTCCTGAAGGACAGCTGGAATTCGGTGAAGCAGGCCTACGACTGGTGCGTGAGCAGGGACAGCGACAACGACGGCCTGATGGACCTCAAGGGCGCGGGACTCGGGGCGCTCGAGTTCGGCAAACTGGTGGGGATCTATTCCGACGTCTACACCTGCGCGGTCTGGGTTCAAGGGATCAAAGAAACGGGGATGATGGCCGGGCTCATGGGCGATCCGGACATGAAGGCCAGGGCCGACGCCCAACTCAAGAAAGCGATGCCCGCGCTGGAAAAAATTTTCTGGAACGACCGGACGGGGTTTTACAGCTACGGGGCCACCGAGAAAAAAGAGAAGGTGGGTGAGAAAACCCCCTGGTCCGGGGTGGGAATGATGTTCGGGTTGTTCAATGAGGACAGGACCGGCCGCAGCCTCGAGGCCTTCAACGGAGCCGACCTCTGTACAGACTGGGGGGTCCGGTCGCTGTCCAGGTCATCGGAACTCTTCGAGCCGACCAATTATAATTATGGCGCGGTCTGGCCGTTCATCGGGTCTTTTTTCAATACCGCGCAGTTCAAAAACGGGTTCACGCTCAGCGCTCAGCCGGTGTTGAAAGGCGTCCTGAGGCACGCCTTCGACAACGCCGCGGGCGTGGTGCCGGAAGTCTTCTCGGGCGAGATGAACCAGAAGCTCGGCGAGGCGTACCACCACCAGGGCTTCTCCACGACCGGTTACCTCCTCCCGATGCTGCGCGGCCTGGTGGGGCTGGATGTGGACGCTCTCAACGGCACCGTGACGCTGAGCCCCAGGTTCCCGGCGGACTGGGAGAGAGTGGAAGCGGCGAACGTCGCCGTCGGGTCCCGCAGGTACGATTTCACGATCACGCGCTCGGCCGATTCCTACTCCGTTGCGGCGAAGTCCGCCGGAACCGAACCGGTCAGGGTGATCTTCTCGCCCGGCCTCGAGCCGGGGATCAGGGCCGAAAGCGCCATGCTGAACGGCAACATCCTTCCGGGGTTTTCAGTCGCGGGCGATCCGGCGGTCACCGAAACCATGCGCGGCGGAGATGTGCTCACCGTGCGTCACGGCAGGGGGCCGGTGATCCTTCCGCCGGACCCGCCGGAGGTTCGGGGCGGCGTCAATTCCGGAATCAAAATAGTTTCGCTCAGGGAAGACCGTTCCGACATGAAGCTTCTGCGCCTCACGGTGGAAGGTCTTGCCGGCAGCACGTACGTTCTGGAGCTTATGCGCGGCGAACTGATAGCCTCCGTCAAAGGGGGGACGATCGAAAATGGCAATCTGCGCATCGAATTTTCAGCAAGGGGGAAAGGCGGGTTCGTCAGGAAGGAAGTGACGCTGAGGTTGAAGACCTGATCGCGTGACATCCGGGTTGAAGGTTTACGACCCGGTCCCATCCGTCGGGTACGACAACGGGTGTTGCAGATCGCACTACGCCACTTACGTCGCCCACTTGATCGTGCAACCGATCGAGTGGGTCTCGGGCACTTTTACGGGCTTGCCGGCGAGGATCGCGTCGACGGCGTCACGGAGGTAATGCTCCTTCGCGTCGGCCGCGACCTTCCAGTTATCGTCCAGTTTCCCCGTGTAGCGGAGCTTGCGTTCTTTGTCGAATACGAAAAACTGGGGGGTGTGCGTCGCACCGAAGGCGTCGGCGACTGATTGGTCGGTGTCGCAGAGATAGGGGAAGTTGAAATTTCTCTTTTTTGCCCGTTTGACCATCTCGTCGTAACTATCTTCCGGATAGTTCATCTCATCGTTCGCATTGATGGCCACCAACCGGACACCCTTCGCGGAGTAGGTCTTCTGAAAATCCATCATCCTGTCTTCGTACGCCTGAACGTACGGGCAGTGATTGCACGAAAAGACGACGACGATGACGGATTCGTGGAAATCGGAACCGGAATGGGTCTTACCGTCAACTCCCCGCAAACCGCTGAAACGGGGGAGCGGATTGCCGATGCGGAGCTGCTGTCCGGGCATGATAGATCCTTTCGAAATTGACGACAATGGGTTTGAAACGGGGGTCAACGGGAACGTGTGCCGATCCCCAACGGCAATGTATTAAAAATAGTAGAGATATTTTACCTTCAGCACTCCGGCCCTGTCGGCGACGTGCATGCGCGCCGGGAGGAGGGAACCCGCGGGGCCGTATTCGTCGCTCCGGCCCCGGACCTCGTTGACGGCGAAATAGATCCAGCTTTTCGGGAGGAAATTGTACGAAAAAAGAAGTCCGATAATGACGTTCTCGAGTTTGTCCGTGGAGCGGACGAAGACGTAGTCTGTATACACACGCACGTTCAGATCGTTGAATGGTGTCAATGAGAAATAGGGCCTCGCGTTATAGGTGATATCCTCAACGCCGCCGCCGGGATTGCCCTCGATGAACATGTTGTACGACGTGCCGAGCTGGAGCGTCTGCAGGGCATTCCACCCCACACTCGAGCCGAACCAGGCATAGAACGCAAGGTAATCCCTCGAGAAGTTGTAGGTCTTCGAGTACCCCCCC
>DATEDB010000364.1:0-2476 GCA_035286625.1 Bacteroidota bacterium | reverse complement strand
ACCATACCGCTCGACATCACTCTCCGGAAATCCGTTTGCGCCGGGTTTGCGTTCTCCTGTCACTTCCTGTCCTCTTCTGTCACTCCCTGTCCACTTGGCGAGGGGCCTAACCGGCTGAAAACGCTGAAAAGACGAGGGGATACAGGGGTGGGCCGAAGCAGTTCGTAGTCAAGTGCTCTATCCAGCTCCCGCTAAGGGCGCGTCCGAGAGGAAAGTCATCATACGGCAAGGGATTTCCGGCGTCAACCACTCATCCGAAGAACCCCTTTTTCACCCCGAAAATGCCGGTTGTTTGCGCGGGGTTTGCAGTCCAACCCAGCCTCCTCCTCAGATTCGGTCTGAAATGCATTGCCACAACCTGGACCGATCTGAGACGGTCATGTCATCGACTTATCCCCTATCAACGCACTTCTATCTTCCCCTTCATTCCGTGCTCTGCGTGTCCCTTGACGGTGCAGAGGAGGTCGTATACCCCCTTCTGTACGGGCACCAGGAACCACTCGAACATCTTCCCCGGGTACACCTCCACCGCCGTGAAGTAAGGGGCCTTGATCTCGCCGTCGGAACCCTGGAGTTTCCTCGTTGCGATCCCCTTGAAGAACTGTTCCGCCACGAAATAATGGGCCTCCTTCCCGGCGTTTTCCAGTACGAGCCTGGTCGGGACGCCCTCCTTGAGGACGATGGGCGATGGAGAAAAGGCATACTCAGTCATCGTGACGGTGACGGTTTCCATCTTCGACCAGTCGGCCCCGGCAAGCGCCTTGGTGAGATCCGGGCCCTCCGCGGAGATCGCGGAAGACGCAAGGGAAAAAAGGGATAGTACGAACGCTGACATAACGAGGGACTTCATGCGACGCCTCCTGACATTGGGATCGATCTCTCCGTCCATTGGATGATCCGTCTGGGCGCATGGTTCGTGCGTCTCACTACACGGTACCGACCGAAAAAGGGCGTTGTTCGCATGGGGTTTGCAGTCCGTACGGCTTCCGGTGAGGGTCCCCCCGATCTTCGACACTTCCCAGGGTTAAAATCCGGCCTTTTCGACGCCCGGGACAACCGGCGATCAACACTACCGATGAGAAAAGGAGCACCACTGAAGCGGGCAGACAGGTGGGCGCACCCATCGGGGGCATTCTTCATGGCAACCCGCTGGAGGTTACTGCCTCCCGCCCACGACGTCGGCGATCATGCCCGCCGCGGCCAACGCGATCACGACCGCAAGCGTGGTCCGCAGCCATCGGGGGCTGGCGCGATGACTGAGGATGCTGCCGATCTGCGCTCCCGGTACCGCCGCGAACACGAGCAGCACGGCGGGGAGCAGCGGCACCTGCCCCGTCGTCACCTTGCCCACGAATCCCGCGAGAGAGGCGAGAAACACGAGGGCCAGGTTGCTCCCGATAACCACACGGGTAGGCAATCGGAGGACGTGGAGCATCAGGGGAATGAGGATGAACGAGCCCCCCTGCCCGACCAGCCCCCCCAGAAAGCCGATCCCCACGGCAATCGATACGGCGATGGGGACATTAAACTGGCAGGCGTTCGGGTCCTCGACTTCATGTTCCTCGGACTTCGGAAACCACATCATCAGCGCGGCGATGGCGGCGAGCCCGGCGAAGACGACCATCAACACCTCGTTCGCCACCCACCGTGAGATCACCGAACCCGCCAGCGCTGCTACCGTGATGGCACCCCCCATCGAGATCACGAGCCGACGGTTCATGCATCGGTACCTGTCGTGACGCCACGCCCCGGACAGGCACGCGAACAGCCCTTGCGTGATCGTCAGGCCGGCGACCTGCCGCATGTCCAGGGAGGCGAGACCGAAGGCGGGAGGCAGGTACAGAAGCGCGGGCGCCATGACGATTCCGCCGCCGATCCCCAGCAACCCGGACAGGCAGCTGACCGCGAAACCCGTGAAAAGAATCAGTACCGCCAGTCCCGGCTCGATCATGTCAGCGCCTACGACACGACCTCGATCCGCCCTTCCGGTTCCGCGATGAACTCCCCGATGGCCGCTGCCGGAACGCCCGCTTCGGCGAGGCCGGAGAACAAAGCCTCGAACCTTGAAGGTTCGACCGCGAAGAGGAGCCCGCCGGAGGTCTGGGCATCGCAGAGCAGGAGGCGATCGATCTCATCGATCGAGTCGTTGTATGTCACGTCTCGGTCAAGGGACTCCTTGTTTCGACGCGTCCCCCCGGGGATCGAGCCCCCGGCGGCGAGTTCCCGTGCCCCCGGAAGGAGGGGAACCGCGGACAGCCGGATCCGCGCGCCGACGCCTGAAAGCATTTCGCGCAGGTGGCCCAGCAGGCCGAAACCGGTGATGTCGGTGCATGCGCGGACACCGACCTTTCGGGCGACATCGGCCGCCGCGCGGTTCAAGAACGCCATGGTCTCGATGGCCGCCCTCGCCACCTCATCGCCGGCCGTGCCGGCCTTCATGGCCGTTGTCACGATCCCGGTTCCGATCGGCTTCGTG
>DATEDB010000363.1:0-3674 GCA_035286625.1 Bacteroidota bacterium | reverse complement strand
TCGGGCGGTGCGGCCCTGAAACACACATAATCTGCGATTCCGGGGTGTCCATCCCCCCATGCGCCGGGAACATATTCAGACTCCCGCTCAGGAAAACGTTCACCCCCGCGAGAGCCGCGCTCGGGGCGCTCTCGATCGTCCT
Source organism: Bacteroidota bacterium (assembly GCA_035286625.1). Taxonomy (GTDB): domain Bacteria; phylum Bacteroidota; class Ignavibacteria; order UBA10030; family SZUA-254; genus SZUA-254. Next base: position 3,532 of record DATEDB010000363.1, on the reverse strand, counting down.
CATCCGGCTGGGTTCATTCCCGCCGGAAGCATTTTTCGAGGGGATCCGCCGGCGGGATGCCGCCCTTGCCGGCGAGATTGAAAAGAAGACCGCCTCTCTGTTGCAGGATACCGACGGATAGGACACCCGGACCTTCCATCCTCCCCCGACGACCTTTTCTCAATAAGCCAATCCTTATCCTTGATTTACCCGATTTGCTGAAAGTCGTTTTTCAGGGAACGACGTCGTAATCCATTCAATCACGTGTCATTTCCCCATTCAGGGAAGTTGAGATGGCTCCATACCATTGAAAATTGCATATCAGTGATGGGCGTCACTCCGTTCAGGTGAAAATTTTTTAACTTCTACTTGACTGTTAGTGATCAAAAAACCATATTACTTCCCGAGTTTACCCACTCGGGGCAATCTTCCAGATGATGAAATCCCTTTCCTGATCACCTCTCCCGGCCATCCCGGGAACGGACGGGAGGGGACATTACCCCTCTTCAGCGATTAACCCATGCACGGGGCGATGGGATATTCGTCATCCTGTCATAATTTACGCATCATCGGTTTTCTCTGTTTCTCAGTACTCTTTATCAATATTCAAGGCCCAACCGGATATCCGCGTGTCTGAAAACAACATCATAGTCTTCCACCTCGGAAACTCGCCAGGGGCCGAGATTTTGAACAAACTGTCCGCGGGCGGGTTCACTTCATCGACTGCATCCGGCCTCGAAGAGGCCCGCGGCATGATTCTCTCCCAGAGACCCGCCGTCTGCGCGTGCATTGCGCCGGGCCCGTCCGATCTCTTCACCGACCTCCTCGCATTCATCGTTCAGCGGAACCTCGCCACCAAAATCATCGTCAGCGTCGCCGAGGGCTGTGTCGAGGACGCGGTCAGGTTCATGCAGGCCGGTGCCCACGATTTCATCATTTCGGACAGACAGGGCATCCGCCTGATCGAATCGGTGATGCGCACCGTCACGCGATACAGGCAGACCCTCCCGGAACCTCCCGAGTCCGGCGGGCAAAGCGACACGGACGTGAATTCGGCGCTGGTGGGCCAGAGCCCGGCGATCTGCGAAATCCGGTCGGCGGTGAGCATGGTGGCGAAATCGCAGACCACCGTCCTCATCACCGGAGAGAGCGGGACCGGCAAGGAGGTCGTGGCCAACCTGATTCACCGGCAGAGCCCCAGGAACGCCTCTCCCTACGTGACCATCAATTGCGCGGCGATTCCCCGGGATGTCATCGAGAACGAATTGTTCGGGCATGAGAGGGGCGCCTTTACCGGGGCGCTCGGAAAAAAGATCGGGTGTTTTGAAATAGCGGACGGAGGGAGTCTCCTCTTCGATGAAATCGCCGAGATGAGCCTGGACACGCAGGCGAAACTCCTGCGGGCCATCGAGACCCAGAAATTCCGGCGCCTCGGCGGCAAGGACGAGGTGCATGTGGACGTGAGAATGATCGCGGCGACCAACAGGAACATCACGGAAGCCCTCAAGGAGGGCGAATTACGGGAGGACCTGTATTACAGGCTGAGCGTGATCGAACTGAATATCCCCCCCGTCAGGCAACGACAGGAAGACATTCCCCTTCTGATGGAATATTTCTTCGGCCTCTTCGCCGGGCGTTACGCCAAGCAGCGGCAGTGCTTCTCCGAGGAGGCGATGGAGATACTGATGGCATACGAATGGCCGGGGAACGTCAGGGAAATCAGGAATGTGATCGAACGGGCCATCGTTATCTGCCCGAACGAGGTCATCGCGGCCCAGTACCTGCCCGAACGGATCACGACACGCCCGGCCGGCCACCCGCATATTCAGATCCCGATCGGGTTCTCAACCCAGCAGGCGGAAAAATTGCTCATCCTGGAAACGCTTGCTTCGGCGGGATACAACAAGGCGAAGGCCGCGAAGATCCTGGGCGTCAGCCGCAAGACCCTCCACAACAAACTTTCAGGTTTTCAAAATCCCGGCTGACCATTCCGCCGGCTCCCGCGACCGCGGGACCGGAAGACGGCGTCCTCCCGCCGGGAAAGGTCAGCGAATCAACAGCAGTTTTTTGGTCGCTGTAAATCTTCCCCCATCTCCCCCGTCCGCAGTCATCCTGTAGAAGTACATTCCGCTCGGGAGGACCGAGGCCTCGAAGGGTACGCTGTGCGCGCCCGACTCCATGGCATCGTCGGTGAGCGTCTCGACGATTTCCCCGACGATATTGAAGATTTCCAGCTTCACGTGACCCGGAACGGGGAGGGAGAAGTTGATGAGCGTCGTGGAATTAAACGGGTTGGGAAAATTCTGCGCCAGGGTGAAGCTCTCCGGCACCGCGGACTGTCCCTCCGGTAAAACCCGCAGTGCGAATATTCTGTCGGGCGCGGCGCCGCCTGCGGGGTTTCCCTGATTATTCAGCTCGACCGCACCGGCGCCCGTGATTGTGCGGCGAAGCCCGCCATCGCCTGAGATGATGATATCGCGGCCCGCGCCCTGAACGTCCCACGAAACCGTCAACGCGGATTCGGCCCCCCGTACGAGGATCGGCAGATCGACAGTTGTCCTGGTCTTCTCGCCTACCGTGGCTACAAGTCCGCGCGCGGAGCCGTCGCCCGCATCGACGAAAAACGCGCCGAATCTCTCGTCCGGAGCCGGCGGCGGTGCGGGAGAAATTGACCAGCCGGAGGATTCGGTTTCTGATAAATTCAAATAGAGGTTTGCGGTTTCGCCCGAGGCGAGGCCGAAGGAGATCCGTTCAAGCCGTGGTCCGACCCGCGCCGCATTCGCCACGCCGTCCATCTCCCCGGATGGCACCGAGGAAACGATCACCTGGCCCGCTTCTGTCACATGGACCCAGTATCCCAGACCGGGCTCGATCGTTTCGGTCACGATGGAGCCGTTCTGATATCCGTACACATACGGGCTCAGGATTGCCGGAGGGATGGTCTGCAGGTTTGCCACCGGGACCGGCGTGGACACCGAACCGACGACATTCCACCCCTTGACCACGTCCGTCGTATCCGTTTGTATCGTGCCACCGCTCAGCCATACGGTATGTCCGAAGGGAAATTTAATCCAGTACCCTGCGCCATAGTCGAGGACGGTTTTTTCCACATACACCAGGTTGAAAGCATACGCCGCGGTGATATGGAGGGGGAAAACACCATCCACGGTAAGGTCCGGGACCGTCACCGGCACCGATACGATGTTCCAGAACCGGCTGACATCAAACCCGAAGGCCGTCGGGGAGTACAGTCCGAAATTCACCGTCGTGGTCTGACCGGCGGAATCGATCGATACCGAATATGAGTATGACGATGCGGGCAGTGTCCGGTTCCAACCGGATTTCTGCTGGAGCGTGACGGTATAATTACCAAGGGGCAGCGCGTCGAAGCTGAAGGCGCCGGAGCTGTCGGTCAGGAGGACGGCGTTCTGCGGTCCGGCGAGCGTCACGTTCCAGCCGGCCATCGCCGGTTCCGACGCTCCCCTAGTTCCATTCTGGTTCTGGTCAAAAAAAAGCGAACCCTTGATTTTGGGAACATCCGGGGGCGGCGGGG
>DATEDB010000362.1:0-2566 GCA_035286625.1 Bacteroidota bacterium | reverse complement strand
ATCGAGTGGGGCAGCCAGATCCGGTCGTACGTGTTCCATCCCTACAACCTGGTGAAGGACCACCGGACGGACGTCGAAACCAGCGGCATTCACGGCGTCATGGACGGGGACATCGACGATTTCATCAGGGCGTTCCTCCTTGAGTACGGCGGCCGGGGCTGAGGTGGCCGGCACACCCGCGAGAGGCCCCGTGTGAACGTCTCCTGGTTCATCGCGCGCAGATTTTTCAGGACCTCCAGGAGGTCCCCCTTCCTGTCGTTCATTTCCACGATCGCCATCGCGGGCGTCTGCCTCGGCACGGCGGCCCTCATTATCGCGCTCTCTATCCTGGACGGGTTCGAAAAGGAGATCAAGGACAAGGTGATCAGCTTCACCTCCCACATCCAGGTGAGCGGGTACGGCAACAAACCCCTGGACGACCCCGAACGCGCCGTGCGGCTCATGCGCGGCGGGATCCCGGGTGTCCGTTCGGTGCTCCCCTACGCGGCCAGGGAGGGGATGATCCGGTCCAGGGCCGGGGTGGAGGGCGTCTACCTCAAAGGCATCGACACCTCCTATGACGACGGCAGGCTGCGGCGGCAGATGGTCTCGGGCGGGTACCTGTGGGGGGGCCCCGGCGACATCCCGCCGATCATCCTCGGTTCGGCGCTGGCCCGGAGGCTCGATGTCGCCGGAGGCGACACGGTGTTCCTGTTCGCCCTTGCCACCGACGGTGTTCAGACGGTGTCGCCGAGGGCGAAAAAATTCGTGGTGACGGGCCTCTTTGAATCGGGCATGAGCGACTACGACGAGGCCTTCGCCTACTCGGTTCTCGAACCGGTCCGGGACCTCTTCCGGCTCCCCGGCCAGGTGACGGGATACGAGGTCATGGTCGATGACGTCGCCGACATCGACACCGCGGCCGCGCGCATCGAGAGCGTACTCGGATATCCCCACACCGCGAGGTCTGTCTTCTCCGTGTACCGCGGCCTCTTTTCGTGGGCCGAACTGCAGAAAAAACTCTCACCGGTCCTCCTCAGCCTCATCGTGATCGTCGCCACCGTGAACATCATCGGCACGGTGCTGATGTTCGTCCTGGAAAAATCGAGGGAAATCGGCGTCCTGATATCGGTGGGCGGGAACGTGAAATTGATCCGCCGCATTTTCCTCTACCAGGGGGTCCTCATCGGCGTCGCCGGCGTCGTCCTCGGGAACCTGCTCGCGCTGGCATTATTGTGGATCCAGATGGAATTCTCGCCGTTGAGGCTGTCCTCGGAGATCTACTACATGAACACGGTCCCCGTGCTCCTGAGCCCGTGGAATTTTCTCATGGTGAGCGTTCTCACCGTCGCGCTGTCCTACGTCGCCACAATCGTGCCCGCGCACGCCGCCGGCAGGACCGATCCCGTGAAAATCTTCAGGTTCGGGTGAACCCGATGAACAGGATCGAACGGTTCATCGGATGGAGATACCTCGTCTCGAAGCGGAGCGTGAAATTCATCAATGTGATCGGCATCGTGTCCGTGGTCGGGATCGCCGCAGGCGTGGCGGCCCTGCTCGTGGCGCTCTCGGTGTTCAACGGGTTCAACAGCGTCGTCACCTCGGTGCTGGTCAGCTTCGATCCTCACATCCGCATCGAAAAAAAAGGCGCGATGGACGTGGAAGAATATTCGGCCGTTTCGCGCGTCGCCGCCGCGGACCCCCGGGTGGTGGCCATCTCGCCGTTCATCTCCGGGAAGGTCCTGATCACCGCCGGGTATCACCAGCGGGTCGTCTCCGTCAGGGGGATCGGGGAGAAGGAGATGAACGCGGTGACCGGCATCGGGTCGAAACTGGTGCTCGGAGACGCTTCCCTCGGAACGGGCGCGGACACGACGGGGATCATCATCGGCATCACGCTCGCCGACAGGCTGAGTTCGGTCGTCGGCAGCGCCGTCACCGTGGTGAGCCCGGCAGGGCTGCAGCCCGCCCTCACCGGCGCGGGGGCGCCGCGCCAGTTCCGGTTCACCATCACCGGTATTTTCGAATCACAGAATAAAGAGTACGACGCGAATGTGGCCTTCGTCTCGCTCGGAGCGGCGCAGGCGCTCTTCGAAAAGCCGGGGATGGCCAACGGGATGGACGTGAGGGTTTCCGACATTTCCGGGGCGGAAGGCGTGAAGAAGGCCGTGGCCGGGAGGCTCGGGCCGCAGTACACGGTCTCCACCTGGTACGACCTCCACCGGAGCCTCTATTCGGTGATGCAGATCGAAAGATGGTCGGCCTACGTCCTGCTTTCGTTGATTATCGCGGTGGCGTCCTTCAACGTGCTCGGTTCACTGACCATGAGCGTCCTTGAAAAAAAGCGGGACATCGCCGTCCTGCGCTCGTGCGGATTGCCGCGCAGGAGCGTCGTGAAAATATTTCTCTTCGAAGGCCTGCTCACAGGCGTCGCCGGCACCGCCGCGGGAATGCTCATGGGCCTCGCCGTCGTCCTGCTCCAGCAGGAGTTCCGCCTCTTCCCGCTGGACCCCACGGTCTACATCATCCCGGCCATCCCCGTGGAGATCCGGCTGTGGGACCTGTTTTCGGTGGCGGCGGCATCGAT
>DATEDB010000361.1:0-3180 GCA_035286625.1 Bacteroidota bacterium | reverse complement strand
AACCTCCATGCAATCCCTTATCCAGGGGTTCCCGATGTGACAGATGACGAAATTCACGCCGGGGTGGTCCACCGCCACCTCGTCGATCTGGAGGGGGTGGGAATATTTCACCTTTCCGCTCGGCGAGTAGGTATCGCCGCTGTGAATCATCACGGGAACCCCGTGTTTTGCGGCGAATTCGTAGACCGGGTCGAATTTCCGGTCGTGCGGGTAAAACGGCTCGTAGCCCGGGTAGAGTTTCAGGCCCCTCACCGAACCTTCTTTTACATAGGTCTCGATCTCGACCAGGTCGCCCGGACGGAAATTCATGTAACTCAGGCCCGCCACCACGTACACGTCGGTCATCTCCCTCGTCGCCTCCACGACGTGCTTCGTGGATGGCCGTCCCGGGGTGACCTTGTACGAGGTCAGTATCAGGGAGAGGTCGATCCGGTTTCTGCGCATGTTCTTGCGGAGCTCCGCGAGGCACCCCTCCAGCGATTCCACATCCTCCCGGTGATAGTTGTTGATGTGCGTATGACAGTCAATGATCATAGTCCGTCAGAAGGTGATAATTTTATTTTTTCCACATATTATCAAGAATTTTCGCCGCGCGATCCTTTCCCCCCAGACCGAAGGCGAGGGCGAGCGCGAGGCACAGCGCCCCGAAGGCGATCTGGAACGCAGAAACCAGAATCTGCCCTCCGATGGCCAGCTGCTCGAGGGCCATCGACATGACGAACAGCAGGATGGCGTACCTGGCCATTACGCTGATGAGTTCGGCCCCTTCGATTTTGATGTTGCTCAGGTACGTGAAGGTGACCCCCTGCACGAACTTTGCGAACATCATCCCGAAGATCAGGACGATCATCGCGATCAGCACGTTCGGGATGTACAGGATGATTTTATGAAAGAGGTCCGCGGCCACCTCCAGCCCGAGGATATTCAACGCGGCAAGCAGGATGACGAAGATGATCAGCCAGTAGATCATGTTCCCGAGCAGTGTGACGGTTGTGAATTTTACCCCGCCCCGGATGAGAAAATCCTCCAGCCCCGATTTTTCCGCCGCCACGTCCAGCCGCATCATCCTCAGGACCCTGATGGCCAGTTTTCTGACATACTTTGCAATGAATCCGCCGAGAATGACCAGGAGTCCTGCGGCGAGGACCTTCGGGAAGACCACCGAAAGCTGGTGCCAGAAATTTTGGAGCGGTTCGAAGACCGACCAGAAACTATCCATTGTTGTACCTCCTATCTGTGTAAGGCGTTGTTCAGAAAACAGACGAGGGGGAGCATCTTCCCGTACACCGACATGACGAGCCCCGTGAAATTTTTCTTCGCGGCCGCCCCCTCCGGCCACTCGTTATAGACAATGAACTGCTTGAATTTCAGCCACCCGATCATCGGGTCGTCGGGAGAGTAACCGAGCGGAGCGCGGGAGAGTTTGTCGCCCTCGAGCTGCCCGAAAGACTTCCTGAACGACCGCGACCGCACGACGCCGAGAAAGGCCCCCGGATCGCGGGTGATGGCCGCCCGGATCTTCTTAAGCTGCCCGCCGTCGGGCATGTAGATCCCGCCGGCCAGAAGCGTCCGGCCGGGCTCGATATGCAGGTAGAACCCGGCCGCGTCCTGCCAGGGGCCCTTCGGATGGAATATCGCCGCGACGTGGGTCTTGTACGGGTCTTTATTTTTGCTGAACCGGGTGTCCCGGTAGATCCGGAACATGCTTTTTTTCGGATGCACGAACGTGCCCGGAGCGAGTTTTTCAAGCGGTCCGGCGAGCGACGCAATGAGGGATTCCATGGGGAATTTTACGAATTCTTCGTATTCGGTCTTGTGCGCGTTGAACCACTCGCGGCGGTTGTGACGTTTCAATTGACGCAGGAACCGGATCCCCTCCGGCGGAAACCCCGTGAAAGGAGGATAGGCTTCGAAATCGACCGGTGGTGTTTTCATCTCAGGATGTCCGCTTTTTGTGTCGTTTCCTGTGCCCGCCATGCGGCCTGCCCGCCGCTATCGCCACGTGGACAAACCCGCCCGCGGCGTCGAGAAGGCCGCGAGCGGCCGCGGGGCCCGTGCCGGTCCGGATCATGACGACGGCGGTTTTCACGTGTCCGCCCGCGGCGGAAAGTTTCTTCGAGGCGGTTTCATAGTCCACGCCCGTGGAGATCATTAGCACCCTCCTTGCGCGCTCGGCGAGCTTCCGGCTGTTGAGCCTGAGATCGACCATCATGTTCCCATACACCTTTCCCATGGAGACCATCGCGGCGGTCGTCAGCATGTTCAACACCATTTTCTGCGCTGTTCCCGATTTCATCCTCGTGGAACCCATGACGACTTCGGGGCCCACGTCGGGACTGATGACGATATCCGCACTCCGTTTCAGCGGTGCGAATTCCTTCCTGCGCAGGAGCGAACGGGGATTGGTCGTAATGAGAACGGTCCGTGCGCCCGCTTTTTTCGCCGCCCCGAGGGCGGCGCCCACGAAAGGAGTCCGCAGGCTCGCGGCGATTCCGCATACCACGTCGCCCGCCCCGGCCCCGGCGGCCCTCATCGCCTTCCGCCCGTCCCCCATCCTGTCTTCGGCCCCCTCGCGGGAGAGGAAAACGGCTCCCCTGCCGCCCGCGATGATTCCCCTGATCATCGAGGGGCTGGTACCGAACGTCGGGGGACATTCCGCAGCGTCCAGCACCCCCAGGCGGCCGCTCGTCCCCGCGCCGATATACAACAGCCGGCCCCCCTTTTTCAGCGATGCCGAGATCACGCGCACCGCCGCCGCGATCCTGGGAATTTCCTTCCTGACCGCCGCCGCCACCCGTGCGTCCTCACTGTTGATGATGCGGAGGACGGATTCCACCCCCAGCCTGTCGATGTTCCGGCTCCGGGGGTTTCGTTTCTCGGTGGTGAGTTTACCAAGCTGGAGGAAGAGGGATCCGGACGGCCGCGGGGGCTTTTTCATTTCGATATAATTATAACTTTTTTTTCGGTCAAAAGGTCTCCCGAACCTTCGACATCGAGCGACCTGACGGTGACCGAAGCCCCGCCGGCGACTTCAGCCAGGGGGGCGAGCTCCCCGGCAAGGTTCCCTCCCTTCAAAAATATGAAGGAGCCGGTCGGGATGACCCTTCTGGATCCCGCAACGGCCCCGGAGCCGCCCCGGCCGGTTCCATCGGGGGGGCCCAGCAACGGTGCGCACCAGCC
>DATEDB010000360.1:0-3911 GCA_035286625.1 Bacteroidota bacterium | reverse complement strand
TGGAAACGCCAGGGGCAGGGACGTCAGGCAGCTCAACCGGCTGAAAAACCGCTACCAGCGGCCGATGCCTGAAGATTATTCCCGCTATAACATCTCTCTCGATTCGATGCTCGCTCCAGGCGACGACCGCAGGCGGTTCACCAACTCGGAGGCCGCGGAAATCACCGGTTACGTCAGGGATGTGATAATCGGCGGGATAGAAAGCTGTAACTGCAATTCCCGCGACCCCCGCTACAGGGACACGCACATCGTCCTCGCTCTCGACCGAAATGAAAAAAAAGCGTCGGGGATGATCATCACCGAAGTCACGCCGAGATGGCGGGAAATCATGCGCAGGAGAGGCGTCGACTGGTCCACCGGAGGTCTGAAAAAAACCCTGGTCGGCAAAAAAATCCGCGTGCGCGGATGGATGCTCTACGACTGGCACTACGAGGCCGAATCGGAGAACACCAACCCGGGGGGAAGGAAAAACTGGCGCGCCACCGCATGGGAAATCCATCCCGTCATCTCCATCGAGGTCCTGAAGAAGCGATGACGGCCCGGGCGGCGGCGGCCCTGATCGCCTGCATCGTCTTCCTGATGCCCGCGTTCCCCCCGAAACCTCTCGTCCGGTGCCAGGAACGGTACAGGCCCCCCGACCTGCTCCCCGCTCCCGTGCTTCCCGATACGGCGGCATCGCTCGGGAAGGATATCTCCGCGCACATCGACGAGTTCGCCACGCCCGAGTACTACGATCGGAAAAAAACCAGACGCGAATTTCAGCGGACCGGTTACATGAACATGCTCCACGACATCCTCGCGCTCGACGCGGTGAGCGCACTGTTGTCGTTCATCCGCATACGCCTCCAGATCGAGTACTCCCTCCCCCACTATACGATCTACTTCCGCACTGTTACAGGCGGCCTCATGCCGCTCCCCGAAGACTGGACATTCCCCGAGGACCCATGGACGGACTGACGCTGACCCGCGGAACGGGGGAAGAATTCAGCTCTACCCTCCGGGCGGCGGGGCGCATGCTGACCATTGCGAAGGCAAGGGAATCGCTCGGGCGAAAGCGCAACCCCTTCCCGCCGCTGGCGCACCTGCTGGTGAACATATTTCTCTGCGCGTTTGCCGAGCGGTACCTCGCGGACGATCCCGGCGGTATTTATCTGCCGCTCTTCCTCGTGGTCCAGTGGTCGCTTGGGCTGCTCATCACGATGTCATTCGTCGGCGGCGCGGGGGCGGACATCGTGAGAAAGACCCGTCTCTTTCCCGGATCGGCCGCGGCCGGGTACTGCTTCCTGCTTGCCGGAAACCTGCGGAGGCCGGAATTCTACCTTTTCACGGCCGCCGGGTGCGTTTTCCCCGCCGCGGTGTATGCTCACGGGTTCCTTCATTCGGCCGGAATCATCGCCCTGTCGGTGATCCCGGTGCTGACACTGCAGATGCTCTGCTGCGCCGCCGCGGTCAGGATGGTCAGGGCCGCCCGCCCGGTGGCCGGTCTCGTGCTCTTTACCTTTATCGCCCCGGTCGCGGTCGTCACCTTGGTGTTCGTTTTCAGGACGGCGGCGCTGGCCTCCGTCATACCGATGGCGGGGTGGGCCGCCTCGGGAATCAGGGCCTTCGCGGTGGGACACCCGGGCGAGGGATGGAAATATCTCCTTTATCTAACACTTATTTGGGGAGCCGTCGTTGCCATCTTCCGGAAATAAGATGATCCGTCACTCGGACCTCGCGATGATACGCTGCGAACTCGGGGGATACCTCCGCGGCACCCTTCCCTACCGGTTTCTCCCGCTGATGTTCGCGGGCATTTTTCTCCCGGTCTGGACCTGGAATGTGGCCCCGCTGTTTGCCGCGGTCATCTGGATCGTGCTCATCGGGCTGGAGCCGCGGATCAACAATATTTTCTACCAGTCCCCCATGGAACTCGAAGCGCTCAGTCTCTACCCGGCGGACTGGAAACGGATCGTCCTCATCAAGAATGTCTCGACCATGTTCATCGGGATCTGCGCGCTGGCGCTGGTCTGGGTCGTGTCGCTCTATTTTTCTCCGGATGTTGACGCTGCGGAGAACCTGCGGGGGGGCATCCTCTATCTCATGACGGTCTGCTTTCCCCTCCTCAGCCTGGGGAACGAATCGTCGGTCCGATATCCCCGCAGGAATACCGGGGCATTCCCGGGAGGGTTATACGAGGCCGCCTGGATGTCGCTTTCCCTGCTGAGTGTGTCGATACCGTATTTCCTCATCACGGGGTTGATGGAAATCCCATGGCTCTGCATCCCCTACGCGGCCGCCGGGGCGGCTACCTGGTATTTCCGTTCCGTCGTCCGCACCGCCGCCGAGATCACAAACCGACGAAACGACATATGGATAAAAACGAAAACGTCATCGAATTCCTGAACGTCCGGAAACGGTACGGGGACGGCCCCGTGGTGCTGGACGGACTCTCCCTGGCCGTGGGTCCCGGCCGGATCTCCGGCCTCATCGGCCTCAACGGTGCCGGCAAGACCACCATCATCCGGATCATGGCGGGCCTTACCCGGGGCGATTCCGGCGACACGATGCTCTTCGGCCGACGGGTCACCCCCGGCAGCGACGAAATCCAGTCCCGCATCGGGTACGTGCTCGACCAGCCGATGTATTTCGACTGGATGGGCGCGGAGGAGTATCTCCGGTTTGTCGCGGGGATGTACGAACTCCCGGCACCGCTCGCCGATGAGCGCATCGCCGAGATCCTCGACGTGTTCGCTCTGGCGGAAACGCGCGACATGCCGATCGCGGCTTTTTCCACCGGCATGAAGAAAAAGATTTCCCTGGCGGCCGCCATCATCCATCATCCCCGCCTGCTCGTCCTCGACGAACCGTTCGACGGGCTCGACGCCGTGGTGGCGCATTCGATCAAGGGCATCCTCGCTCAGATGGCCGCGGGGGGGACGACGGTCTTCGTCACCTCCCACGCCCTGGAAACGATCGAAAAGCTCTGCGACTCGGTGGCGGTGATCCACGGTGGAAAAATCGTGATGCGGTGCGAGATGAAAGACGTCCGCGAGAAGGCGGTGGAGGTCCTCGGGAGCTCCCGGTCTCTCGAGGAACTCTTCGTGGGGCTCGTGAGGGACGCTCCCCCCAGGAACAGGCTGTCATGGCTCTGACATTCGCCGGGTTGGCGGGACCCGCCCGGTACGCCCGAAGACTCCGGGAACGACCCCGCTGGGCCGGACGGTTTTTCATCCTCGCGGCGCTCTACATCGGCCTCGGGATCGCCGGAAGTGTCCACCGCGCGGATCTCACAGCCGGCCGTCTCCCCGCATCCGCCTCCGCACAGGAGCGGTCCGTCGCCAGGGAGTCGATGCTGGACGGGACGCTGGTCCGCTCCCTTTTCCTCCCCGTGCGGCTGTTCACCGGCTGGTCGCTGTTCGCCCTGGCGCTGTATTATGCGTGCTGGATCTGGAGCACTCGTGAAAAGGTCCGTTACGTTCATTTATTTGCCGCCGAAGTTCATGCCGAGGGCGCGATGTTCCTGGGCAACGCGGCCGCCCTTGCGGCGGTGTTCCTGGGGGGCGGTGAGGGCCGTCCGTCTGTGCCCTGGATCCCCGCGGGGTTGGACCGGCTCGTCCCGGCCGGCGATTTCACCCTCCGTTATATCCTGAATTCGTTCAACATTTTTTCAGCTCTGTACGTGACGGTCCTCGCCGTCACCGTTTCGCTCATGCTCGGCCTATCGCGCACGAAAGCGCTCATCTCCGTCCTTCTCGCCTGGGGATTGACGAACTTCGTCAATGCCGGGATCTTCCACGCCCTGAGGGCGGAGTTTCATCTCGGGCTGTGATACTGTAATCCGGAAAAGCCTATGAACTCGGAGCATATGAACCCCATGAGACTCAACAACGCAGTCCTGTACATCTCGCTCGCGTTTTCAACAACCCTCT
>DATEDB010000359.1:0-9129 GCA_035286625.1 Bacteroidota bacterium | reverse complement strand
CCGCCTCGATGGCGGCCATGTCGAAACCCTCCTCCACCATGCGGGTCGCTTCGTGGAGGAGCGCCACGAAGATGATGTCGGCGACCCCGCCTTTACGGCTCCCGCGCACATGTGTCCCGATTTTTCCCCCGAGCTTGAGATACCTGCGGGCGGTTTCCAGACTTTCCGGGGACGCCGTATCCGACCCCGCGTATTCCGCGGCCCGGTTCTTGTGGGGAAGATAGAAGTAGTGCATCCAGACCACGCGGTCCGGACGTTTCGTCGCCTTCGCCAGGATGTTGACGTCGAGAGAGGAAGAGTTTGACGCAAGGACGACTTCCGGCCGCGCCAGGGCATCGAGCGTGGAGAAGATCTTCTTTTTGATGTCGAGTCGTTCGGTGGCGGCCTCGATGGCCAGCCGGAGCCCGGGACCGGAACACGCTTCTTCATAATTGGTGCCGGTGCGGATACGGCGGCGGATCGCCCCGATTTCTACGTGAGAAAAAATTCTTCCCCGCGCCGATTCCAGTTCGGCGTCGATGACCTCCACCCCGCGCGCGAGGATATCGTCCGAGACGTCGAGCAGCCCCACACCGAACCCGTTCTGGGCGTAATTCTGCGCCAGGCTGGCCCCCATCGTGCCCGCCCCGACGATCAGGATTTCGACGTCATTCCAGGTCGTGGTCATGTAACCGGTCCCGGCACCCGTCTTCATTTCATGCTCCTCACGATCAGCGCTCCACCCTGTCCGCCCCCGATGCAGGCGCTCGCCAGACCGACGCCCCCGAGCGTGAGCAGCGCGCCGGTCAGCCGGGCGCCGGTCGCACCCAGGGGATGGCCGAGCGCGATTGCGCCGCCGTTCACATTGACTTTCGAACGGTCGAGATTCATCTCCCGCTCGACCGCGAGGTACTGCCCTCCGAAGGCCTCGTTAATCTCGAAATGATCGATGTCCCCGGGTTCCATGCCCGCACACGCGAGCGCCGCCCGGGCGGCCGGGACCGGACCGATGCCCATGTAACGGGGGTCCACGCCGGCCGTGGCCCACGACACCATCTCACCGATCGGTTTCACGCCCAGTTTTTTCGCCCTCGCCGCCGTCGTCATGACCACCGCGGCGGCGCCGTCCACGATGCCGGATGAATTGCCGGCCGTGTGGACACCGCCGGGTTTCACCGCCGGAAGCCGGGCAAGGGTCTTCAGGGTCGTTTCGCGGCGCGGGTTCTCATCTTCGCAGACGACCGCCTCGGACTGTTTCTTCGGTATGCGAACGGGGGTGATCTCCGCCGAGAGGCGTCCGGTGGTACGCGCGTCCTCCGCTTTCATCTGCGACGACAGCGCAAATTCGTCCACCTCCGCGCGGGTGATGCCGTAGAGACGCGCCAGGTTTTCGGCCGTCCCCATCATGTCGGTGTTGATGAACGTATCGTTGAGACCGTCTCTGAAGACGAAGCAGGGTTTGGGCCCGGCCATGTAGGGGAACCCCCAGGCGGCGCCGTAGAGGACCATCGGGGACTGCGAGGTGCTTTCGTATCCTCCGGCCAGGACCAGCTCTGATTCACCCGAGAGGATCTCCTTCGCGGCGGCGACGATCGCCTCCGCGCCGGACCAGCAGATGCGGTTGACCGTCAGCGCGGTCGAAAAACAGGAGAGGCCCGCCTTGAGGCCGACGTGCCGCGCGCCGTAGTGCGAGTCGATGCTGGTGTGCATCGCGTTCCCGAAGATCGCGGCGTCGATGAGATCCCGCCGGTCGGTGAGGCCGGCCTGTTCGATCGCGGCGCGCGCGGCGTGGACCGCGAGATCGATGCCGGTGAAATCCCTGAACGCGCCCCCCACCGAACCAAAGGGAGTCCTCGTGGCGGAGAGGAATACGACCCGTCCGGCGTCGCCGCCCCGTTTTTGCCCCGGGGCGGACGCGTGGAGCGTCGTGGTCCTGAAGATGTCTCTGATTTTAGGAGACGCCATTCATTTTCTCCCAGATGGTGTTCAGCATCCGGATCAGATCGGATTGTTCTTTCCGGGAATACTCCTTCATCGCCTCCCTGTCCAGATCGTCGGCGACAGTCGCGACCTCCGCAAGAATCTTCCTGGCCTTGTCACAGAGAAAGATATTGATGACGCGGCGGTCGCCGGATGTGCGACGGCGTTCGACGAGGCCGTCCCGTTCCATCCGGTCGATGACGCCGGTGACCGTGGGGTTGTCGAAGTACAGGTGGCTGCCCAGCTGCGACTGCGAGAGACCGTCCTTCTTCGCCAAGAGCGCGAGGACGATGTACTGGGTCGACGTCAGGCCGTATGTCACGAGCCGGGATTCCAGACCGCGCTTCATGGAACGCGCGGCGCGGTTCAGGAGGAAGCCCACGCTCATGTCGAGAGTGTTCATTCCGATAGTGTGAATGTATGGAGAAATGACCCCGGGGAGATATACCGAGCGCGAGAGTCAGGGTCTCGAAGAACGGAGCAGCGGCGGCTGATAGCCCACCAGTGCTTAGAGATTAGTTCGCACTCAATTAGTTAGCATGTAAACTAAATATATGCACAAAGAACAGCCTTGTCAAGGAAAATATGACCTCAGGTCATTTTTGCCAGGTCCCGGGAACCATCCCGTCAACCCCGGAAATCCCCCGATTCCGTCTGTTAATTCAGCGATCTGGGATCGGTAATAACCCCGGTGAGCGCCGATGCGGCGGCCACCATGGGGCTGCTCAGAAAGACACGGCTGGTGGGATGGCCGTTCCTCCCCTTGAAGTTCCGGTTCGTGGTGTACAGGCCGACTTCATTTTCGGCCAGGATACCCATGTGTCCGCCGATGCAGGGACCGCAGGTCGGGGGGCTGATCGTCGCCCCGGCGCTCAGAAAAATTTCCAGGATCCCCTCCTTCATCATCTGGAGGTAAATCTCCTGCGTGGCCGGTATGACGATCAGCCTGAGGTAGGGTGCGACCGATTTACCCTTGAGGAATCTTGCCGCGGCGCGGAAATCCTCGATTCTTCCGTTGGTGCATGAACCGATCACCACCTGGTCGATGTGGATTTTCTCGGTCTCGGAAATCGGTTTGACGTTGCTTGGAAGATAGGGGTGGGAGATCTGCGGTTCGATCCGCGTGACGTCGATCTCAAGAACCCGGGCGTAATCGGCGTCGGGATCCGATTTGTGGATCACCCCGCGCTTCCCCGCCCGCTGAGCAACGAACTCGGCGACTTTCGCGTCGGCCTCCATGATGCCCGCCTTCGCGCCGGCCTCGATGGCCATGTTGCAGACTGTGAACCTGTCGGCCAGCGAGAGCTCATCGACGACCGGTCCGCTGAACTCCAGGCATGCATAGAGCGCGCCTTCCACGCCGAGGATCCCGATGGTATAGAGAATGAGGTCCTTTCCACCCACCATCGGCGGGAGTGTGCCGGTATAGACGACTTTTATCGACGGGGGGACTTTGAACCAGTTCTCGCCGAGCGCCCACGACGCCGCCATGTCGGTACTTCCCACACCCGTCGCGAATGCTCCGAGCGCCCCGTATGTGCAGGTATGCGAATCTGCCCCGATGATGAGATCGCCGGGGAGAATGAATCCGCTGTCCGGCACGATGCAGTGGCAGATGCCGGACCTCCCCACCTCGAAATATTTCTTGATATCGTACTTGATGGCGAATTCCCTCATCGTCTTGGAAAGTCCCGCCGCCTGGATGTCCTTCGCCGGGACGAAATGGTCGTTCACGAGGGCGATTTTGGTCCTGTCAAACACACGTTCGGCGCCGATTTTGTTGAAGACGTCGACGGCGAGCGGGACGGTGACGTCGGTACCCATGACGAGGTCCAGCTTCGCGTAGACCAGGTCGCCCCGGCGAACCGAATCCCTCCCGCAATGGGCCGCGAAAATTTTCTCGGTGATTGTCATACCCATGAGAGTTCCCCTCTTATCCGGCTCCGGCACATTTTTTATCAAGGATGGCCAGGACGGCGTCTCCCGTTTCCACCGTCCCGAGAGTTCCGCCGAGGTCCTTCGTCGTCCTGTTCTTCCGGACGGCCTCGATCACAGACGCCTCGATCAATTCATTTTCGACATGGTACCCGAGATGGTCGAGCATGAGTCCCGCCGTCAGGATGGCCCCGAAGGGGTTCGCGACGTTTTTCCCCGCGTATTTCGGGGCAGACCCGTGCACCGGTTCGAACATGCACACGCCCGACGGGTTGAGATTGCCGGAGGCCGCCATTCCCAGGCCGCCCTGCAGCTGCGCGCCGATATCGGTGACGATATCGCCGAACATGTTGTTCGTGACGATCACCTGGAATTGTTCAGGGCGCTTGATCATCTGCATGGCCAGGGCATCCACAAACCAGTGTTCCTTCGTGATTCCCGGGTATTCCTCGCCGACGGAATGAAATACCCTCTGCCAGAGGTCGCCCTCGAACCGGAGGGCATTGTTCTTGTCGCTCATGGTGACTTTTGTAAGCCCCTTCTGACGGGCATACTCGAAGGCGTAACGGATGATCCTCTCCGCCCCCTTGAACGTGTTGACGCTCTCCTGGATCGCCACTTCATCGGGGGTGCCCTTCTTGAAGAAACCCCCGATCCCGACGTACAGCCCCTCGGTATTTTCCCGGAACACCATGAAGTCGATGTCCTTCACGCTCTTTCCCTTGAGCGGGCAGAGGCGTTCATCGAACAGCTTCACCGGGCGGGCGTTCACAAAGAGATCGAGGCCGAATCTCATCCCGAAGAGAATGTCCCGCGCGTGGGCCATGTCCGGTATGCGGGGGTCGCCGAGGGCGCCGAGGAAGATGGCTGCATAATTGTGCCTGAAGTCTTCCAGCCGCTCCTTCGGAAGGGAGATTCCCGTGGCGAGATATTTATCGGCCCCGAAGTCGAAATGCTCGAGGACGAGGCCGAGCGACCGCCGTCCGTTGAGCAGTTCCAGGATTTTCACCGCTTCGCGGGTGACCTCCACACCAATTCCGTCGCCGGGAACGATGGCGATCTTCTTCTTATGCTTCATCCGGAAATTCAGGATTTCGGAGGGCCAGTGAGTGATTCTTCATTTATGAACGAATCGAGGAACGAAGAATGCATGATGATGTGTGAATATACATCCGGAGAGGCATGAAGTCAAGGGGGCTCTTCCCTTGTTCCCCTCCCGAAAATCAGTTATATTCCTTTCAGATCCCCCGGGGTGATTGTCCGGAATTACGGACGGTCACTTGATCCCCTGAGCCGCCCGGGGAATCCTCAATCATCTTCGGGAACGTTTTCTCCTCCCTCCGTTCTTCCGGTCATTCACGCTTCATGACCAGGCCGCTGATCCGGTATGTCCGCAGATGGATTTCAAACCGAACGAAATTCAATATTTCCCGGAGATATTCATGACCCATCCGTTGATGCGACAGATCATCCTCATCGTGGTTCCCGGCCTGCTGGCGGCAGGATGCAGCGGGGTTGAATCGCCGGTCGGCGTCGACTATGATGCCATTCAGACGATCGTCTATTCGCAACACGTCCAGCCGCTGCTCTCCGATAAATGCGCCACCTCCGGATGCCATTCCACCGCCGACCGGGCCGCCGGACTCGCCCTGACTTCCTGGGACGACCTCATTGCCGGTTCGGATCACGGTGAGGTCATGATCACACGCAGGGCGAAAAACAGCCTGCTCACACTGCTGTTCGACGGTACGATTCTGCGAAAATCCCATCCCGTCATCCCCGTCCCGCTCACCGTGCCGGAGGTGAATTTTCTGAAACGCTGGATCGACGGCGGGGCCGCGAATGATGCAGGCGTGACGCCCTTCCAGAATGCCACCCAAAAAGTGTACGTGCCGAACCAGGGCGAGGACAACGTCTCCATCATCGACCGGGAACACATGGTGGTGATGAAAATCGTGGACGTCGGGACTTCGCAGATTGTCGAGGGCCCGCATTTCGTCACAGCCAACGGAGATTTCTGGTACGTCTCGCTGATCAATGCGGGGGAGGTCTGGAAATTCGACGCGCGCACCGACACGCTCGTGGCAAAGGCGATGATTTCGGGAGCCCCGGCCCTCCTCGCCCTCACCCCCGACGGTTCGAAGCTCTATGTCTCGCAGTTCACGACCGTTTTCACGAACAAACTCACGGTCGTGAACACGGCTACCATGACCCTCAGCGGGCAGATCACGGTCTGGTCGATGCCCCACGGACTCAGGATGAATCACGCCGGGACAAGGGTGTACGTGGCAAACATGATGGCCGACAACGTGTCGGTCATCGACGTCGCCACCGATTCGGTGGTCGCCACTGTGCCGCTGGCGTGGGACGCCAACCCCATGGGCACACCGAAGTATATGCCCATGGAAGTGGCGGTGTCCCCCGACGATTCCCTGGTGGCCGTCGCCTGTTCCGAGACCCGTGAAGTCCGGATGATCAGCACGGCGTCGAACACCGTCATGGATTCCATCGTCGTCGGCGATCAGCCATGGCACCTCCAGTTCACTCCCGACAACACCTTCTGTTATGTGACGAACCGGCGGGATCACACCGTTTCGGCGATCCACCTGCCGATGCACCATGTCATGAAGGTCTTCGAGACTCCCACCGAGCCCCGGATTTTCAATTACCCGCACGGGTGCGACATATCGCCCGATGGACAGTACACCTTCGTGTCGAACGAAAACTCGGGCCACGTGTTCATCCCCCGGTACAATCCCAATTACGCGGGGAACGTGGTGGTGATCGATAATGTGCTTGCCGAAATTGTCAGGGTCCTGGAAGTGGGGAAAATGCCAACAGGACTTTCGGTTTCGCCCTGAACAGGAAAGGAACATCGACCCATGACATTCATCGAAAAACTGCTCCCGGCCGCCGCCCTGACCGGCATCCTCTTTGTGGGATGCCGCGGGGACGACGTGCCCGTCGTCCCCCCGCCCCCGTCGGCGCCGTACGCGCTCTCCGATTTCACGTCCGCGGACGTGTGCGAATCCTGCCACCCGCAGTACGTTGATGAATGGAAGGGCTCGATGCACCGCTATTCCACCGCGGACCCGATCTGGATGCTCGCCAATAATTCTCTTCAGCAGAGTACCGGCGGAAAGCTCGGCAGGACATGTTTCCAGTGCCACGCACCGGTCGGGTTCCTGACCGGTAACACACTGCCGACATTCGCATTTTCCGACCTGGATCCGCTGGTGCGCGAAGGAATCACGTGCGATTTCTGCCACGTGCTCCGTCCTCCATATCTCTCGACGAACCAGGCGATCAAATACACGGTCGACCCGGGGCCGGTGAAATACGGGACGCTCACCGACCCGGAGCCCACCGCCGCGCACGAACACGGCTACGACTCCGACTACGACCGCTCCGACGTCTGCCGGCAGTGCCACGACCTCACCGTCAACGGCGTGCCGGTGGAGGTGACGTTCACCGAGTGGCAGAACAGCGCGTGGGGAGGGATGTCCGTGGATTGCCAGGACTGCCACATGAAGAAATACACAGGCCGGGCGACGCCCACCGGTCCGGTCCGGAACGACCTGCACCGCCATTCTTTTGTGGGAGTAGATGTGGCGATCACCGACTTCCCGGGAAAAGCCGAACAGCGGGCGGAAGCGGACTCGCTGTTGAAAAACTCGGCCTCGATGGAACTGATCCCCCCGGCCGGAGGCGGGACCGGTGACACCCTCCTTATCGGTGTCAGGGTCACCAACGATAAGACCGGGCACAACCTGCCCACGTCGGTCTTTTTCAACAGGCAGATGTGGATCGAAGTGACGGTGTGGAAGGGAACGGACACGGTATTCCGGAGCGGAGACCTTGACGCCAACGGGGATCTCATGGATAAAAACAGCGCCCTCAGACCCGGCGAGGACGTCGACCTCGTCATCTTCAACGGCACGCTGTACAAGGAAGGCCGCGAGTCGAACGTGTTCGAGCTGGATTCGCTCGTGAACCATTCGCTCGCGCCGTTTGAAACCCGCACGGCGCAGTATGCTTTCACCGCGACATCGTCGGGCGAGTGGAACATCATGGCCCGTCTGCTTTTCCGTCCCTTTGGACCCTATCTCTTCAGGTCGCTCGGGGCCGGCGCGTACGCCACCGAATTGCCGGTCTACGAGATGGCCTCGCGGGAGGAGACCGTGACAATAGAGTAGCTGTCGTCCGTCCGGATGGGTTTTCTTGCCCGGGGGCGGGGGAGCTGAACGGGAGTCCCGGCAGGTTTTATCCGTGCCGGATCGACATGATGTCCCCCTCATGGACGATATAGTCCTTCCCTTCCAGCCGCCAGAGCCCCTTCTCCTTGACTTTTGCGAACGAGGCGTCGTTGGCCATGAAGTCGTCGTAGTGCACGACTTCCGCCCGGATGAACTTGCTGTGGAAATCGGAGTGGATGACGCCGGCCGCCTCCTGCGCCCTCATACCTTTTTTGATTGTCCACGCGCGGCACTCGTCCTCGCCGACGGTGAAGAACGACTGCAGGCCCAGCAGGTCGTAGGCCTCGCCGAGCAGCGTGTCGAGGGCCGATTCCCTGATCCCGTATTCGCCCATGAACTCCGCCGCCTCATCCCGGGGCAGTTCGGACATTTCCATCTCGATCTTCCCGAAAAACGCGAGGACCCCTGTGTTCATTCCGCTTTTTTCGCTCCGGATCCGCTCCACAATTTTTCCCATCCCGGGCAACTGTGTTTCGTCGCCGTTGAGCGCGATGAGCATCGGCCGGGCGCTGAGCAGCTGGTAGGTTTTCAGGACCGCGATCTCCTCCTTCGTGAGGTCCGCCTCCCTCAGCGGAGTTCCCCCCTGCAACAGAGCGTTGCAGCGCTCGAGGGTCGGCAGCTCGCGCCTGCCCGTCTCGTCCCCGCTTTTCTGGAGATTTTTTTTGATCCGTTCGATCCGCGTCTCCAGTATCGCCATATCCGAAAGGATGAACTCGGTCTCGAAAGTGGAAATATCGCGCAGCGGATCGACAGCGCCCTCCGGATGGGGCACGGTGTCGTCGGCGAAGAGCCTGACGACCTGCACGAGGGCGTCGTTGGTCTTCACGTTGGAAAGGAACGTCGTCGTGAACTGGGCGGAGCCGGAATCCCCCTTTTTCAATCCCACGACATCCACGAATTCGATGACGGCGTGTACGGTGCTCCTCGGTTTGAAGACCCCGGCCAGATGGTCGAGCCGGGGGTCGGGGACGCGCACGAT
>DATEDB010000358.1:0-12776 GCA_035286625.1 Bacteroidota bacterium | reverse complement strand
CGGTACCGGCTCCCCTCGCCGAACTGCCATTCGAAATTAAAGATCTGCCCCGCCCCGCCCTGGATGGGGTTGGAGAGCGAGAAGTTGGTGATGGTGAACCCGAGCGCCCCGGTCACCCCGAACGCGTCGCTGTACCCGACCGAGGCGTTCACGTTGTCGCTGGATTTCTCCTCCACCTGGTAGACGAGGTTGACCGTTTCGTTGTCGTCGTTCAGCGTGTAGTCCGGCCTGAGGTTCTCGGGGTTGAAATAATTCAGCTGGGAAAGCTGGCGCAGGCTCCGGATGATGCGCGAGCGGTTGAAAAAATCGCCGGGCCGGGTGAACAGCTCGCGCCTGATCACCTTGTCCTCTGTCTTGGTGTTTCCCTTGATGTCGACCCGTCCGATGCGGTACTGGTTGCGTTCGTAAACCCTGATGATGATGTCCACGCTGTCGCCGCCCACACGGCGGATCTCGGGATCCATCCCGAAGGTGAGGTAGCCGTTGTCGAGGTAGAGGGACGCGACGTCGGTCTGCTCCGCGTTTCCCCGCAGATTCGACTCGAACCGTTCCTGGTTGTAGACGTCGCCGGCGAAAAACTGCAGCCGCGAACCGAGCACCGTTGCGTTGTAAACGGTATTGCCCTCCCAGGAAACGCTGCGGACGAAATACCGGGGGCCCTCGTAGACCGTCATCCGGATGGAGATTTTTTCCCGGTCGGGTGAATACCACGTGGAATCGGACACGATCTCCGCATCGAGATAACCGTTTTTCCTGTAGAATGCCACGATCCTCTCCTTGTCCTTCCGGTATTTCCCGGCGTCGAAGTCGGGATTCGACCAGAAGTGCCACCAGGTTTTTTCACCCGTGTCCTCCATCTGGCCGGCGACGTCGTCGGGCGAGAAGGCCGTCGTCCCCTCGACGATGATTTTGTCGATCGAAACCGAGGGGCCTTCTTTAATATCGAATGTGAGGGTGACGTAGTTGGGTTTCGCGCTGTCCCCCCCGCCCGTTCCGGTGGTGTCCCCGGAGACCTCGGCGAGGAGTTTCCCCTCCCTGAGGTATTTCTCCAGGATGGACAACTTCATTTTCCTGATGTCGTCGGGCGTCAGAATCTGCCCGGCCACGGCGCCGGTCGTCACCAGGAGGTCGTCGTCGTCGATGTCGTCGTTCCCTTCGAACACCACGCGTTCAAGCCTCGGGTATTCGGCGACGGTGATGAGAAGGTAGACCCCGTTCTCAACGCGGTTTTCGACCGAGATCCGGATATCGGAGAAGATTTTCAGGGCCCAGAGCCTCTGCATGGCCTGCCTGATCCGATCGCCCGGGACCTGTATTTCGTCGCCGATGTTCAATCCGGCGTTGGAGATGATGGCGTCCGACTGTGTCCCCGTGCCGGAGTTGTTTCCCTCGACGGAGATGCCGAGTATCCTGAGGGTCTCCACCTTCTGGTCCTGCCCGGCGGCCGGGATCTGGAACAGGAGGAACAGGAGGATGGTGAGACCTGGAAGGGTGCGCCTAGAGCTCGGGGACATTCTTCAGTTCACTTCTCCCGGGTGGGGGGAGGACACCGTATCGGGCCTGACCTGGGCACTCACCATGCCGAAGCGTCTTTCCCGGCGCTGGAAATCCTCGATAGCGTTGTAGAGTTCCTCCCTGCGGAATTCGGGCCAGAAGAGGTCGCTGATGTAGAGCTCGGAATAGGCGGTCTGCCAGAGGAGAAAATTGCTGATCCGTTTTTCGCCGCTCGTGCGGATGAGCAGGTCCGGGTCCGGAAGTTCCGCGGTGGAGAGGTGGCGAGCGACGACTTCCTCGGTGATCGCTTTCGGATCGGTCCTCCCGCCGGCGACGTCATCCGCCAGCAACCGTACCGCGCGGGTGATGTCCCAGCGTCCGCTGTAACTCAGGGCCAGGCAGAGGTTGAGCCCGGTATTCTTACCGGTCCGGCTGATTGCATCGATCAGCTCGTCCCGCACTTCCCGGGGGAGTGAGGCGGTTTCACCGATGGTGCTCACCCGGACGTTGTTCCGGTGGAGCTTGTCGGTTTCATCCCGGAGGGCCCGCATCAGCAGGCGCATCAGGAGGGAAACCTCGTCATCGGGACGCTTCCAGTTTTCGATCGAAAAGGCATAGAGGGTGAGGTATTTCACACCCAGCTGGCCGCACGCCTCCACGGTGTCCCTGACAGATTCCACCCCTTCATTGTGACCCGCGATGCGCGGGAGACCCCTCTGCTGGGCCCACCGGCCGTTCCCGTCCATGATGAGTGCGATATGTGAGGGGATGTTTCCCCTCCGGCGAATCTCGTCCTGACGATCGGAATCGGTCCTCCCGTCCGCAGCGGAGCGACGGTTCCGGGAAATTGAGGACTCTTTAAAATTCAATGGGAATGGGGATATTGGTTGTAAAATGTAACGTATTCTGAAAGTAAAGTCAAGATTTCGAACCCTCTCTCACCTATCTTACATTCAGTATACTGAATAAGTTTCCATGGTCGCTTAAAGTATCGAATTGGTTGATTTTCCCAACGAAAAAAGATATATTAGCAGCTCGATTCCACCCGGCCCGGGTCCGATTCCGGGGCGGAACCGCCCCCATGAACCTACAATAACTGGTGCTATCGACATGTCGATGCCGAACATGCAGGGAATGTTGAAACAGGTCCAGAAACTGCAGGAAAAGATGGCCCAGGTCCAGGCCGAGCTGGAGCAAAAGACCGTTTCCGCCGATTCGGGCGGGGGGATGGTGAAGGTCACCGTCAACGGCAAACAGCAGCTGGTCAGCATCAGCATGGAAAAAGAGGTGGTCGACCCCGCTGGAATCGATATGCTCGAGGACCTTATCGTGGCCGCGGTGAACAAGGGTCTTGAAGAGTCCCGGCGGATGGCCACCGAAGAGATGAACAAGGTCACCGCAGGCGCCCTGCCCCGGATACCGGGGCTCAATCTTCCCGGAATGTAAGACTGACGGAACGCGCCCCAACACCATGTCCCGCCCGTCGGATTCTCTCCAGCGGCTCATCGAAGAATTCACCCGGCTTCCCGGCATCGGACGGAAGTCGGCCCAGCGCCTGGCGCTCTACATCCTGAAACTTCCCGCCGGTGAGGTGAAGGAGATCGCCGGCGCGCTCCTGACCCTCAAGGAGAAGATGAAGTACTGTTCGGTGTGCTGGAATTTCACCGAGACCGACCCGTGCGGTATTTGTTCGGGGGCGCGCAGGGATCCGGGCATCATCTGCGTCGTGGAGGAACCGAACGACGTCATCGCGATCGAGAGGACCAGCGAATACCGCGGGCTCTACCATGTCCTCGGCGGCTGCCTCTCGCCGCTGGAGGGGATCGGCCCGGAGGAACTGCGCGTCAGGGAACTCCTCCCCCGCGTGGGGAAGGGGGTGGGCGAGGTGATCCTCGCCCTGAGCGCCACCGTCGAAGGGGAGGCCACGACCATCTATCTCACGAAGCTCCTGAAACCCATCGGCATTCCGGTGACCAGGCTCGCGCGCGGGATTTCGGTGGGAAGCGACCTGGAATTTACCGACGAAGCCACCCTCGCCCGCGCGCTGGAAGGCCGGGTCGCGGTGTGACCGGTCGGATCGCGACGATATCGGCGGTCATCGTCCTGCTGACGTTCTCAGGGTGCAACATCTTCGACACCCGGGACCCCGAACCGCCGACCTCCTCCACGTCCACGTTCGAGCCCCCCGTCACCCCGGAAGCCGTCCTGAGGAACCTGCGCGCATCGATATCAGAATCGAACCCCGACAATTACCTCCGCTGCTTCGCCGACACGACACAGCACCCCTACGAGTTCATTCCCTCGGGCGATGTCCGGGCGAATTTTCCCCAGTGGACCCTCGTCGAGGAAAACCGGTATTTCCGGAGCATGGGGGCGAGAATCGACGGGACGCCTGTTCTCACCGACTCGGTCCAGAACGCGAATTTTTTTGCGGACTCGACCTTCACGATCCGGTATGCCCTCTATTTCCCGCACGGCGACCTCCAGGCCCCGCGGTTCGTGCAGGGCAACATGCTGCTCCACCTGGCCGCCGATCCCCAGGGGCGCTGGGCGATCGACCGCTGGGAGGATATCCGGAATCCCGCGCTGGCGGACTCGACCTGGAGTTACCTGAAATTCTGGTTTAACAGATGAAGTCCGCCATCGCCCTTTTGATCGCGGCGTCGACGATGTCCCCCGGCTGCCTGAACCCGTTCGCGCCGAGGCTCGGGGACGCCGGCGCATCGGAGCTCTGCACGGACTTCACCGTCGTGGAAAACATTTTCTGCACCTTCCGCAACGCCTACTCCTTCAAGGACACGACGCTCTACGGGTCGATCATCTCCCCCTCGTTCACGTTCGTCTACACCGATTACGACAGGGCCGTGGACGTCGCCTGGGGGAGGGACGACGAGATGAGGACCACCTACGGCCTGTTCCAGAGCGTGCAGTCCCTGGCGCTCACATGGAACAACATGATCACTTCCGAGGGAGACGACACGACGTGGAAAGCCGTGCGCGGATTCACGCTCACCGTCACGTTCAACCCGAGCGACATCTCCCGGGTTGACGGATACGCCAACTTCACGTTCGCGAG
Organism: Bacteroidota bacterium; assembly: GCA_035286625.1. GTDB lineage: Bacteria > Bacteroidota > Ignavibacteria > UBA10030 > SZUA-254 > SZUA-254. The sequence continues at coordinate 8,206 of DATEDB010000358.1, read as the reverse complement.
GCAGGGAACCGGTTTGCCGTGGAAACTCGTGAGGTGGAGGGACGAATCGAATTACTGAACCACAGAGGATGACGCCGATGGGCATGGGATACATACTGCGTGAAAGTCTCTCCGGGTTCGAGCGGACGAAGGTCGCAACACTGGGCTCGATGTTCACCATCACGGTGGCGGTGCTCCTGCTCGCATTGTTCGGCCTGCTCTGGCGGAACACAGCGAGGGTCGAGGCGATGGCCCGCGGGAGCATCCAGATGGAGGCGTTCATCGAGGAACCGGCCGGCGAGGCGAAGATCGCCGATATCGGCAGACTGCTCCTTGCCGACCCGGCGGTGGAGTCGGTCGAATACATCTCGAAAGAACGGGCGGCGGAGATCTTCAGGGAGGAATTCGGCGAGGACATCGGCAGCATCCTCGATTTCAACCCCCTTCCGCCCTCCTACCGGATTTTCCTGCGCGAGGAGTTCCGGGCGGCCCGGGCGGCGGATTCCCTGTCGGCCCGCATCGCCGGTATCGGCGGGATCGGGACGGTGAACTACCGGAAGGACCTGCTGGACTTCATCGATCGCCAGGTGGGCTCGCTCCGGATCGCCGGACTCGTCGTGGGGTGCCTCATCGCCCTCTCGGCGCTCTTCCTGGTCGCCAACACGATCCGCCTGGCGATCCACGCCAGGCGTAAATCGGTCCAGACGCTGAAGCTGGTGGGGGCGTCGCGGATGTTCGTGCGCGCGCCGTTCCTTCTGGAAGGCTGCATCCTGGGCGCGCTCGGGGCCTCCTTCGCCGGGCTCATTCTCCATTACCTCCTCAGGTGGTTGTCGACGGTCATCGCGGGGGAATTCGCCGGCTTCGTCATCGTCGAACCGGTCTTTTATGTGTGCGTCCTGGCGGCGGGGATCCTCCTCGGTGCGGCGGGCAGCGCAATCTCCGTGAGGAGGTTCATCGGCGATTCAGTTTCGGGTTAGGGGAGCGCCGGAGCGCGGGGGAGGTTCTTGCGGATCGCCGATTCTTTTTTTACATTTGCCCGACACCATTCCGCGCCCCAGCAATGTCGACGCCAATATTCATTTCCTTACCCTGCTGAATCCATGGGTCTTCTCACCGACATCGTCTCATCCTCGATCGGAAAAAAAATCACCGTCGGCCTCACCGGCATCCTCCTCTGCACGTACCTGGTCGTCCACCTGGGGGGCAACCTCCTCCTGTTCAGGCCCGATGACGGCGCGGCATTCGACGCCTATGCCGCCATACTCCCCGGCCTGCTGATCATCCGCATCATCGAAACCCTCTTGTTCGCGATCTTTTTCGTGCACATCGTCACCGGGACGGTCGTCTGGTACCAGAACCGGCGGGCAAGGCCCGTACAGTACGCACTTCACAGGAAAAACGACACCTCCAACCCGCTCTCCCGGATCATGTTCGTGACGGGGAGCGTGGTATTCATCTTCCTCGTTGTCCACCTGAACACGTTCTGGGTCCCGGCGAGGTTCCGGCACGACGAGCCCGCATCGATGTACGCGATCGTACGCGAGGCGTTCTCCGATCCCCTCTACAGTATATTCTACGTCATTGCGATGGCGCTCCTCGCGTTCCACCTGCGGCACGGGTTCCAGTCGGCGTTCCAGACCTTCGGCCTGAGGACCCTGAAATACTCCCGGCTGATCGAGGGCGCGGGGGTGATCTTCTGGCTGCTGATACCGGTGGGCTTCGCCTCCATCCCGATTTTCTACCTCATCAACCGATGATGAAGAGATGTCACAGACCCTGAATCCGCAGGTCCCCGGTGGACCGATCGAAAAACGGTGGGACAACCACCGTTTCTCGATGAAGCTTGTCAACCCGGCGAACAAGAGAAAATACCACGTGGTCGTCGTGGGGACGGGGCTGGCCGGCTCGGCCGCCGCCGCGAGCCTGGCGGAGCTGGGATACCGCGTGACGGTGCTCTCGTTTCACGAGTCCCCGCGCCGCGCGCACAGCATCGCCGCCCAGGGGGGGATCAACGCGACGAAAAATTACGTGAACGACGGGGATTCGGTGTGGCGCCTGTTCTACGACACCGTCAAGGGCGGAGACTACCGGTCCAGGGAATCGAACGTGTACCGGCTCGCACAGGTGAGCGGCAACATCATCGACCAGTGCGTAGCCCAGGGCGTACCGTTTGCCCGGGAGTACGGCGGCCTGCTCGACAACAGGTCGTTCGGCGGGGCCCAGGTCTCGCGCACTTTTTACGCCCGCGGCCAGACCGGGCAGCAGCTGCTGCTGGGGGCCTACCAGGCCCTCTCGAAGGAGATCGCCAAAAAAGGAGTGACCTTCTACCCGCGGCGGGAAATGCTCGACCTCGTGATCATCGACGGGCGGGCGCGGGGCGTGGTCGCCCGCAACCTGGTGAACGGCAGCCTGGAATCCTACGCAGGAGACGCGGTGGTCCTCGCGACAGGCGGGTACGGCAACGTGTTTTACCTCTCCACCAACGCGAAGGCCTCGAACTGCACGGCGATCTGGCGTGCGCACAAGCGCGGGGCGTATTTCGGCAACCCCTGTTTCACGCAGATTCATCCCACGTGCATTCCGGTGGCCAGCGGTTTCCAGTCGAAGCTCACACTCATGAGCGAAAGCCTGCGCAACGACGGACGCATCTGGGTGCCGAAAAAAGCCGGCGACGCCAGGGCGCCCGGCAGGATCCCGGAGAACGAACGGGATTATTACCTGGAACGCATCTATCCTTCCTTCGGGAACCTGGTGCCGCGGGATGTGGCCTCGCGCCGCGCCAAAGAGATGTGCGACACCGGACACGGCGTCGGACCCACGAAGCTCGCCGTGTACCTCGACTTTGCCGATGCGATCAGGCTCAACGGGGCCGACTGGGTCCGGGAGAAATACGGGAACCTCTTCGACATGTACCATGAGATCACCGGCGAGAACGCCTACGAAACGCCGATGCGGATATACCCGGCGGCGCACTACACCATGGGAGGCCTCTGGGTGGACTACAACCTCATGAGCACGGTCCCGGGGTTGTTCGTGCTCGGGGAGGCGAATTTTTCGGACCACGGGGCCAACAGGCTGGGCGCCAGCGCGCTCATGCAGGGCCTTGCCGACGGGTACTTCATCATTCCCTACACGATCGGCAACTACCTGGCGGCGGGAACCCTCCCCGCGGCCGGGACCGACCACCCCTCCTTCCGGGAGGCGGCGAAGGCCGTCGCCGACCTCACCGCGCGTCTCCTCGGCGCGAGGGGGAAGAAGAGCGTCGAAGAATGCCACCGCGAACTCGGGAAACTCATGTGGGACAACTGCGGAATGGCGCGCAGCGCCGCCGGCCTGCAAAAAGCCCTCGCGGAGATTCCCCGTTTGAGGGAGGATTTCTGGAAGAACGTGAATATCCCGGGGAGCGCGGAGGACCTGAACGGCGAGGTCGAGCGGGCCCACAGGGTGGCGGACTATTTCGAACTGGCCGAACTGATGGTCCGCGACGCGCTGCATCGCGAGGAATCGGCGGGAGGCCACTTCCGGGAGGAATACCAGACCGCGGAGGGGGAGGCCAGGAGGGACGACGAGAAATTTTCCTATGTGGCGGCATGGGAATTCGCCGGGACGGGCGCCGACCCCGTGCTCCATAAGGAACCCCTCGTATTCGATTACGTGAAACCTTCACAACGCAGTTACAAGTAACCGACGACAGATGAAATTCACACTCAGAATCTGGAGACAGGCCGGCCGGAACGCCGCCGGCGCGTTCAAAAGCTATTCCATTGGCGACGTCTCGGCCGACATGTCGTTCCTGGAAATGCTCGACGGGGTGAACCAGAACCTCGTCCGCGGCGGCGAGGACACGATCGCCTTCGACAGCGACTGCCGCGAGGGCATCTGCGGCAGCTGCGGACTGTTCATCAACGGACGGGCGCACGGGCCGGCGAGGGGGGTGGCGACGTGCGAACTCCGGATGCGTCACTTTGCCGACGGCGATGCCATCACGGTGGAACCCTGGCGGGCGAAAGCCTTCCCGGTGATCAAGGACCTCGTCGTCGACCGGACCGGATTCGACAGGATCATCCAGGCGGGGGGATATGTCTCGGTCAATACGGGGGGGGTACCCGATGGTAACGCGATCCCGGTGCCGAAACCGGAGGCGGAGGAGGCGATGGACGCCGCCGCCTGCATCGGTTGCGGCGCGTGCGTGGCCGTGTGCAAGAACGGATCGGCCTCGCTCTTCGTCGCCGCGAAAATTTCGCACCTGGCACTCCTGCCCCAGGGGGAGGTCGAACGAAAGGACCGCGTCGTAAGGATGGTTGCGCAGATGGACAGAGAGGGTTTCGGCGGATGCTCGAACACCTACGCCTGCGAGGCGGAGTGTCCGAAACTGATCCCGGTGACGACCATCGCGCGCATGAACCGCGAGTTCCTCCGGGCAAAGAGGTAATCGCGCCCGACACCATCGCCCGCAGGGGGCGGGCCGTTACCCGCCCGGGGGGTCATCCGCGCATTCAGCCCGCTGAAGGGCCGCCCGGCCCCGACACCCGGCCGGCCGCGCCCGGGCCGCCCACCAGACCGTGCTCGACCGACAGATCGTTCAACGCTCCCCTGACATCTCCGAACCGTTCGGAGAGGGTCACCAGGAGGCCGGCGGTGTTCTCGTCCCTGGCGTCGGGATCGTGCGCCGCGCTCGAATACTGTTCCCTGGCGATTCCCTCGTAAAACCCGATCGACGGGGCGCCCTTCCGGTCCGTCCTTGCGACGAAGTATGCCGGGAAGAAACCGGTCAGGAAAAGCGTGATGTTCCCGATATATTTCCGGAGCATGTGCCGGTGCGCGCCGTCGAGTTCATCCATGAAGTTGAGGAGGTCGGTCACGTAGTAGAAGCCGCCGCGCGCTTCGGCGAAATGCAGAAGCGGGGCGGTCGACCGGAATTCCACGCACACGTCCGCGACATAATCGACCACGTCGTCGTCCGCCAACCGTCTGCGGTCGAGGGCGCGGTAGATGAACACGTAAAAGAAAAGCTGGGGGGAGATGTCCAGGAACACCGGGGGCGGGGTCATCGACCGTTCGAAGAGCCTCCCGTCGTGGAGCAGCGGCGTGATCGCCTCCGGGTCGCCGAGCGTCCCGATGATCTCCTCCCGGTCACCGGGTGTCGAGCCCAGGGTGCTCGCGATGAACCGGCCGTCGGCGGCGGTCAGTCCCGACCGTGTTTTAAAGAACATGCGTCAACTCTCCGAATAATGTGATCGCGCTGTCTTTATCATCGAGCCGTAAAGTATCGAAGGCCGGCGAGATTGTCAAGACCCGGGGGGACGGAATGTATCCCACGTCAATCACCGGACGGGGAGCCCGGAGGGCGGGGGGGTCTTTAGAACCAGACGTGAAGCTGGACGAGGCCCGTATTGTTGCCGACAGAGGGGGTTTCGATATTGAAGCGGTACTGGGTCCGGATTTCAACGAAGGGGCAGGGAAAAATTTCAAACCCCGCGGTGATCCGTTTCACCTCGTCTCCCGGTGTTCCGCGCGACGGGTCGAAGACCTCCCCTTTGGCGGTGAGCCAGAGCCCCTTTAAGATGAGCACGTCGGCCTCGCCGAAAGCCGCCATCGCGTCGGCGGAGGTGTGGATCGTGAAGCCGGAGGGATCCAGACGGTTCCTGGTGAAATCGATCTCACCGTAGAGCGCGAACCCGCCGGTCCCGGCGCCGATGTGCAGCGCCCCCATCCGGTAACGGTCGTACAGGTATCCGGACGTTCCGAGCCGGAGGTTCACCTCTCCCGCGGAGGCCGCCACCTCCACCCTCGCGACGACCGCCTTGACTCCGCTCAGGTCGATTTTCCTCGCGTTGCCCGTGCCGTTGAACACACCGGCGCTGGCGTCGAACATCCCGGCGCTTCCCCCGACCTCCAGTCCGACGTCCTTATAATTGGGCGTGAAGATCAGCCCCGCCCCTGCGAGGCTTCCGGGCGTGAACCCGAGGTTTCCCCCCCTGGTGAAGCCCGTGTGATCGTCGATCCTCATGCCGTAATCTGGAAGAAAATCTCCGGCCTTCAGGTACCAGCGGCCCGGGAGCACGCGGGCGAGCATATAGACCTCCGGCCCACCCGTGGGCCCGTAGGCGTTGTTCACCAGGTCGACTTTCATGTACGCCGAAATATCCTCCGTCAGGAACAGGTTGCCGTAGACCGAGGCGGTCATCATGTGGAAGCCGGAGACGTCGGCATCCGGGGAATAGAGGAACTGGCTTCGCAGATCCCCGCCGATCGTGATATGATCGGTCAGACGGGGGTCGAAGAGTGCGGACTCCCCGCCGTCATCGGTCCCGTCCCGGTCGGTTGCGTGGGAGGGCATCGGCAGCGTACCGGCGCCGAAGGTGAAGCCGTGCCGGTTTCGCAGCTGTCCGCCGGTCGGGTTGACGTGGCAGGAGGAGCACCGCGCCCCCATGGTGAGCGCGAATCGGGGCAGGGCGGTGGAGTGCGCCGGGAGCAGGATCAGCAGGAGCGCCGCGCCCGGAATGAGGCGCGCGAGTGTAACCATGCGGGTACATATGTTCATCGGGATCCCTTCAGATTGTGCCTCAGCCGACCGCGGTGGTCCGCCGATCGGATGAAAATGTACGACTCGGCGCGGCGATTTGCAACAGGGCACGGGGGGGATTGACTTTCTCCGCTTTTGCCGATATCTTTGAACCGTGAAGGCCCACAACACGACAGAATTACAGGTTACCGGACCCGGGCCGGCCCGCAGATCCGTCCGCCGCATTCGGTTTCCCCTTTTCGGCAAGCTGATCACGGGTTTTATCGTGGTGATCCTGTTCATGGTCGCCTCGATGGTGACGATCCTGCTTCAGCTCAAACCGCTGGTGGACCCGAACAAATCGGAGTTCCGCGGTCTCGAAATCGCGCAGGACATTGGCAGGACATTCGGGGCGGTGAGGGAGAGCGCGGGGCGCTTCATCGCCGCGGGCGGATCCAAGGACCTGCAGAACCTCGTCCTCTTCGGGGCAAAATTCGAAGCCGATTGCGAAACGCTGAAAGCGAAGATCGAAAAAACGGAGATGCGAACCACGCTCGATTCGCTGATGGTCCGGGCCCGGGCGTACGTCGGGCTGATCGCCGGACCGGACGGCGCGGGGAAGGAGAAATGGAGCGACGCGAAGGCGGAAGCGGAGCGGGTCCTGAGCGACAGCATCAGGGTGGACATGAACCTGGTCAGGGAATACTACCTGGGGATGGTGGTGAAGTCCTTCACGTCCCTGAACCAGCAGACGAGCAATTCGATCGCGGGGGCCAACATCATCCTGGGGCTTTCGCTCGTCATCGGGGTCGCGCTCGGGATCCTGATCGCCAAAACCCTCACACGGCCGATCCAGGCGCTGAAGGCCGGCAGCGAGAAAGTGGGACAGGGCCACTACGAAACGGTCCCGGTGACCACCAACGACGAGGTCGCGGAACTGACGGTCGCCTTCAACCTCATGAGCGACAAACTCCGCCAGCTCGACGAGATGAGAATGCAGATGATGTCCGAGATTTCCCACGAGATGCGCACCCCCCTCCAGGTCATCAAGGCAGGTTGCTATTCGATCATTCACGCGAAGGAGGTCACCCCCCTGACGCAGAAACAACGGGACGCGGTGGGGATGATCCACCAGGCCACGAACCGGATCAACCAGTTCGTCAACTCGTTTCTCGACATCGCCAAGATGGAGGCGGGCCTGATGAAATTCCGCTTCGAGGAGGCGAACCTGAACGACGTCCTCAACCCGCTCGTCCAGGAGGCCCAGCTGATCGCCCAGACGAGGCAGATCGCGCTGGAGTTTTTCTCCTCGGAGGTTCCCGTGCTCCGGCTCGACAGGGAGCGGATCAGCCAGGTGTTCAGCAACCTGCTGTCGAACGCGCTGAAGTACACCCCCGACCAGGGGAAGATCAACGTCCGGGTCCGCGTCCTTCACGAGTGCGACGGCCTCCCCCGGGCAACCGCGGGGTGCGTCAGAATCGACGTGGAGGACAACGGCGTGGGGATACCGAAGGACGACATCGGGAAACTGTTCAGCAAGTTCTACCAGGCGCAGAACACCCCCCTGGTGAATGAAAAAGGGTCGGGTCTCGGGCTGGCGCTCGTGAAACACGTGAGCGAGGCACACGGCGGAACGGTGAGTGTCGAAAGCGAGGTCGGGGTGGGTTCGACGTTCAGCGTCATCCTCCCGGTCGGATGAGCCCGGGAGCGGGATCGTGACCG
>DATEDB010000357.1:0-2725 GCA_035286625.1 Bacteroidota bacterium | reverse complement strand
TCTTTCACCCGTTCGGAGATCCTGCGGTAGACGTCGGGGGCCAGTCGCTCCATCCAGTCGTAGTACGCCGCGGCGCTCTGTGTGTAGGTAAAATCCGGGCGGGCGTCCATCATGTCCAGGACCGACGTGAACGTGTTCCGGCACACCTCGACGGTTTCGCCTTCCCGCCAGAGCCAGGCCGCGTCGATGTGGGCGTTGGCATCGAACCAGAGCGTGAAGCGTCTGGCGAACTCGCCCACCGGTTTCAGGCCTTTGCGCACTTCCGCCACCGAGGCGGTGAATTTTTCCATATCGCCGGAGCCGAGGGCCCTCACGTCCACGCGCGGCGCGAGCGACTGCAGCACATCGAAAAGCCGCTGTTTCTCCGCCCGGTCCATTGCCGACCTGTCGATCTCCGGGTCGACTTTCTTATGTGAGTTGGTCTGATAGGTGTCAAATGAAAGAAGCTTCTGACCGACCCTGAGGCTGGTGGAAAGGTCCCGGATGGATTCGCGCAGGGGTTTCGAGGATTCGGTCTCGATCTCGACGCGGATCAGCCGCAGCGGGCCGCCCGTATTTACCGCTTTGATCACAATTAAAAATTTCTGCCCCGGTTTGCCGTCTTTCGTAAGTTCGAAATCCCCATCCCAGGGAAAGTAGCCCTTCTCCCGGCCGTCGATCCACATGTACCCGTAATCGTCGACCGATACGAGCAGCCGCACAGCTCCGCTCACGCGTTCACCCAGAATCCGCCCGGGCAACACGATCTCCCTGCGTATCCAGCATGTCTCCGGAAAGACCTGCTGGTTGAGCGTGAGGTCGTCCCACTTCGAATCGTCGAAACCCGGCTTCGTGGGATCGCCGTCGAGGGGACGGCCCCCCTTGAGATCGGGGCTCATCCGCCAGTGGTCGTAGGACACCGTGCCCAGCGAATCGAGGGCACGGACCGTCCGGTCGACCGGGGTCTGCGCCTGGACGGTTCCCGGACACGGGAGTGCAGAGATCAGCGCAACCAGCATGACGGAAACAGTCTTCATCATCAATCTCCGATCGGTGATTGTTTATAAACCGTGATATCCTTTGGCGTCGCGCGCCGTTATCTTACCCCTGAAGGTAAAAAAGAGATAGGTAAAATACCCGATCGCCGCGGCCATCCCGACGGACCACCACACCACCCCCACCCCCAGCCCGTAACTGCCGGCCGCCGTGTTAAATACGGTGAGGTCGCGGGCAGGACCTGTGGAAGCGGGAAGCACGACGGGGAAGAGACCGAATGCCGTGCCGGCCAGCATCCCGCCGATGAACGCCGACGAGGAGAGAAAGGCCTTCGTGTCGGCCCCCTTCCGGCGAAATAACATCATACCCGCCAGTCCCGCCGCTCCGATCAGCGGGAAAAGAAACCCCCACGGATGCGCCGCGTAATTGTTCCAGATCGCCGGCCTGATCGATGATACGGCGGTCAGGGCCGCGATCGAGGAGCCGATGATGACCCACCACGCAACCGAGGCCGCGTGCCTGCAGCGATCACGCAGTTCGCCGCCCGTCTTCATCGCGAGGTAGTTGGCGCCCTGAACAGTGAGCGTCGAAAACCCGACGATTCCCATGAGCACGGTGAACCAGTCGAGGATGCCCGCCTCGGGTTGCACGGTAAAAGAGGTCCAGAGCGGTTCGAAAAAAAAGCCGCTCTCGTCGAGGGGCACCCCGCGCACCACGTTGCCGAGCGCCGCTCCGAGAAATATCGCCAGGAGCGAACTCCCGAGGGCGAACGACCCGTCCCAGAAGGATTTCCATATCGGATGTCCGACATGGTGGCGCATCTCGATCCCCAGTCCCCGGAGGATCAAAAGCCAGAGCACGATCATGAGCGGCAGGTAAAAACCGCTGAAACTCGACGCGTAGAGAAGGGGAAAGGCGAAATACATCGTCCCGGCCGCCGCGATGATCCAGACCTCGTTGCCGTCCCAGACGGGGCCGATGGCAGTGTGGATCATCCGGCGTTCTTCATCAGTTTTCGCGACCACGAGATAGAGAATGCCCGCCCCGAGGTCGAAGCCGTCGAGGATTGCGTACATGGCCAGCATGAAGACGATGACGACGAACCAGAATATTTCCATGTGCAGTTCCCCCCCGAAGTGGTCAGGCACCGGCCGGCTCAGGCGCGGGACCGGCGTTGATGATTTTAACGATGAGAAAGAGGAAGACGACACCCACCACGAAGTACATACCCATAAACCCGAGAAGCGTGAACATCGCGCTCCCGGCCGACACCATGGTGGAAGTTCCTTCCTCGGTCCGCATCAGGTTGTACACGAGCCAGGGTTGTCGTCCGAGCTCGGCCGCGGTCCAGCCCGCGGTATTCGCGATATAGGGAAACGGAAAGGCGAGCATCAGCATCCAGAGCCAGCCCCTCGAGGAGAAGAGTCTCCCGTTCCGGAGGAGAAGGGCCGATCGGAGCATCAGGACGATGAAGATCGTCCCGAGCCCCACCATGATGTGGTAGCTGTAATAGAGGAGCGGGATGTTCGTGGGCAGATCCTCCGGGGGGAAAGCGTCGAGCCCCCTCACCTCGGCTCCCCACCTTTTGTACGTGAGGAAGCTCAACAGGTTAGGCACGTGTATGGGGTTGTCGATGGTTCTTTTTTCCATGTCCGGCTGACCTATCAGGACGAGCGGCGCGCCCTCCTCTGTCGTGAAGAGGCCCTCCATGGCCGCTAGGGTCGCGGGCTGGTGGTGCGCCACATTGCTG